>CAZIEL010000119.1:0-3529 GCA_964538165.1 uncultured archaeon
GTCGATGGGTCTATCTTTTAAGTAAAGCTTAAACATCGCTTCACGAGCTTTTTTATCAGGTGGAGGCAGATAAACAGATTTATCTAAGCGACCTGTTCTCAAAATTGCAGGGTCAATTTTTTCGGGGCGGTTTGTTGCTCCAATTATAAAAATCCCTTTTTCTCCACAATTTGTCATTTGAGCCAAAAGTTCATTTACTGCTGAAGCATGCATGTGATGTAAATCGCTTTCTCGTGTTGGTACAATTGCATCTAGTTCGTCAATAAAAATTATTGTAGGGGCATTTTTTTCTGCTTCTTTAAACAGTTTAGCTATATTTTCCTGAGTTGCATTTATATATTTGCTTTGCAAATCAGATGGCTTAATCATTACAAAATTATAACCTACTTCTTCAGCAAATTTTTGAGCAATAAAAGTTTTTCCGCAACCTGGTGGACCATAAAGCAATATACCGTTTAGCATTGGAATACCATATTGTTTATAGAGTTCAGGATTGTTAAGAAAATCAATTACATCTTCTTTGAGTTGTTGTTTTAAATTTTCCATGCCCGCAATTTGGTCAAAGCCTGTTCCTTGCTTTTTCAACTCTTTTTCTTTGATTTTTAAAAAGGTTTTTTTAATATTTTTTGATTCGATTATCATTTCCCTTTTTAAAGCCTTTGAGAATTCTTCTGCTGTTTGAAAACGGTCTTTAATATCAATCGAGAGTGCCTTTATTAAAGTATTTTTTAATTGCTCATCAATTAAATCATCATCAGCAAGGGCAAAATTTAAAGGTTTATTTCTTGCTGTTTCTAATAATGCTTTTTGTTTGTTAAGTGGTTGGTCTAATATGTTTTCATCAAAAAATGGCGGAACTCCAAAAAGTAAATGATATAATACTGCACCAACCGAAAATAAATCACTTTGCGGAATAAAAATCCCATTTAATAATTCAGGTGCAGCATGAAAAACCGATAAATATTTTATTGAAATACTTTGTCCGCTTTGCTGTATTGTTCTTGCTTGCTCAAAACCTGTTAAAATTGGTTTGTCTCTTTTTTCTGAGTAGTCCAGTTTAAGGGCATTCAAATTAATTCCATTATGTATAATGGGTTCGCTTTGATTATGCAAGTATTCAATAGCTTCAAGTAGTTCCACTATAATAGGAATAGCAGTATATGGAGAAAGGATTCCTTCTCTTTTAAGTCTTTCTGTAAAAGTTTCGCCGCTTACAAATTCATACGCTAAAAATGCAAACTTTTGTTTTTCAATTATAGTTTCTCCTTCATATAATAACTTTGGGATATTGCTGTGCTCAATTTGCTTTAGCAAATTAAGTTGTAATAATTTACCATTTTCGTCAAAATAAGATGAAGGAAGTGAAGCAAGATTAATTAAATCAAGCCTTATAATCTTGCCCGAAGTATCCTTTGCTCGATACGATTGGGCAAAAGAATTAATCCCGATTGGAAATTGAATCTCAAATCGGTTGGCAACAGTGAATCCTTTTGGAAATATATTTTCCATCATTCCCGTTATTCTGTTAAAACGCTATCATCACCTGCAAATATTGGTTTGTCAATACTCGGTAATAGTTTGTATAATTCTATTACTATTGGTCTTAATTTTTGTTTGCTTGGATGAGTTGCTGCAATTTGCAGACCTTGACTAATAAGCATTTTGGCTTTGTTTCTGTCGCTCCAGTCGTGAATATTAAATTCTTCATTGAATTGATGTAAGAGAGAAATTTCTAATCTTGCTCCCAAACCAGCATCTACAATTGTAAAAGCCATACCTCGCATTAGATCAATTAATTCTTTAGCAACTTTTACATTTTTATCTTTAATTACTTGCGGAATCTGTTCTTTGAATTGTGCGATAGCTGCTTTAACTCTTTCTTCATTCAAGCCGTCAACTTTACCTTCAAATTCTTTAAAAGTCTCCTCTAATTTATAAAAGGCATCTTTTAATTCTTCCTCTGTTTTTGGCCATTCGATTGAATCTTGAATATCGTCAAGTTTTCGTAAACTTCTTCTGAGGTTGTCCAAGACTTGTTTTTTACGGTCGTAATCGCTTCGACCTTGTTTCAATAGTTTTTCAAGTTCGGAAATTTCGTTTGATAGTTTATTCAAAGTATCTTTATCGATATAATCGCCTTCTTGCTTAATGATGTTCAAGGTTTGTATGGCTTTTGAAATTTCGCTCTCAAGCCAATCAGCATCAATCTCCTTTTGTGTAGAATTACTTGGAACTTCAACATCTTGTGTAAAATTCAAATAAGGAAAATATGCAGAAAGTGTTATGCGTTCTGATTTATCAACCTTAACTGTCAAATCAACATCACTGCCTTCAGGTAATAGTTTTGGCAAATCCTCCCCTGTAATTATTACATCATAAACATGCTCATTGTAAATTGCCCTTGAACCTTCAGCACCATAATCGCCTTGATAAATTGGAATTTTAATAAAATCCTTAGATGAACCTGGGTTAATTTGTTTTTGGGTTTTTAAACCATTAGCAATGCCTGTTGCAGGTAATGATTGATTTTTTTCAAGTCCTTTAATTGGTCGAAATATGATTTTACCACTATCCCCGCTTTTGATTTCAATTCCAATATGGTAAGGCAATGTGGCATTACCTACTTTTGATCCTTGAATAATGGTAAAACCGCTTGGTTCACTTGGAATTAAGTCGCCTTGCTCATTGTAAACAAAAACATTAAAGGCATTTGCTTTGCCTTCATTAAGTTTTACTTCAACAACCTCTCCAGCATCGTCGATTTGAACTTTACCGCTTGACCAAGCTTTATCAGTTCTTACAACTTCAGCAAAACATTTTTCAGGAATTTTACCTTCCGTTTTATCTTTAAGAATTTTAATTGTAACAAATTCTTCATTTTCAACGGTTGTTGGTTCGTACCCTAAACCTAGTTGAATTTTTGTTTTATCTCTGTTTTTTTCAATTATTTCATCAGAAACATTTACAGTTGAAGCATATAAAGCTGCACCTTTAGCAACAACGGTCATAGGGTCACAACTGGTATCAACTTTTTCGGTTACTTGCTCTTTAAGCATTTTTCGCAAAATAGGCGAATAAGTTGGGCCTCCTACTAAAATTAATGCACCTAAATTATTACCGTTTAAATTATTCCTTTTAAGTAATTCTTTGCAAATATCAATGGCTTTCTGAAAAATTGGTTTAACAATGGGTTCAAAAATTGACTCAGTTACTTTTAAATCCAGTTCAATTTCTGTTCCTTCATCATCTTCAGGGAGTTCATTAAGTTCAGATAAAACATCGGAGAAAGGGGCAAAAGATAATTCAATTTTGGCCTTTTCTGCAAAAACTTTCAGAGCATTTCTAAAACATTCTAATTTGCTACCCGATAAGTAACTGTCTATTTTAAATTTACTTTTTAATTCAGGTATAAGAATTTCATCAACTATAGCATAATCAATATTTTTCCCTCCCAAATAGTTGTCACCCTCGGTGTCAATAACTTTCATTATTCCATCTTCTACTTTCAGCAAAGCTGCATCAAATGTTC
>CAZIEL010000120.1:0-3502 GCA_964538165.1 uncultured archaeon
TCTTTAATAAATTCCAAGAATCTTTTGGTGTATTTTCCAACATTAGGCATTTCTAGTGCATAAACAGGTCTTGCTTCATCTGCTGCAAGAATAATTGATATTTGTGCTGGGACAAAATCTACTTCAATAGTATAACTTTGCATTACTTCTCCTTCAGGAATTTTATTTAGTTTTGAAACGGTTGGGTTTTTTAGAATTAAGAGTGGTTTTTTTGTTAAACTTGTGGGGTACTCAATTTCTATTATTCCGTCTTCCTCAAACTTTTTTGCGATAGTGTCAATTGTCGCTGAATCAAGTTTTAAGTAAGAAGTTAATTCACTCACATCAATTTTTTGATATTTTTCAAGAACTTCAAACATATCATCAACAGGGGTTCTCATTCCTTGTAGTTTTTCTTCGACTTTTCTTTGTTCTTCAACAATCACTTTTTGTTTTGCAAAAAAAGTTGGTTCTTCTTCCATTGGAAAGTCTTCAAAAGAAGGTTCTTCTATTTCTGGTTCATTCATCCAATCATAAACAATTTCTTTTTGTTCTTTTGCTTCTTCTTTATTCTTATCTTGAACTAATTGAATTATTGGTTTTATATCAGAACTACTTTTCATTTCCACTTTTCCTGAATTTACATCAACAGTTTTTACCATTTTGTCAGTATAAACCGCTTTTTTTACATATGACTGGCTTGAGATTGTGGCTTTTTCTTTGTCTTCTTTTACTTGTTCGGATAATTTAAGTAGTTTATCAAAAGCGCTGTTTTGTTCAGCGGTTTTTTGAGATTCAGTTTTTTTGGGTTCTTCTTTTTTTTCAATTTGTGGAGTTGGTTTTGTTTTAGGGTCAGTGTTTATTTGAGTTGATTTTGATTGTTCTAATTCGCTTGGTACTTCATAATTAGTTTCTCCTCTTGAGAGTTCTTTTAGGGACGTGATTTGAGTAAATATTTTTTGTTCTTCTTTTAATGCGTCTTCATCTGTTTTTGTTTGATTTGGACTTTGTTGTATTTGGGGTGTATTTTGAGAATTTGTTTGCGGGGTTTGTGTGTTGGGTTGAGTAGTTGAATTATTTAATGGGGGAGTTTGTTGGTTTTCAATGCCTAGGGTAGCGCGCTTTAAGTCATTTAGGCCCTTTTCATCCTTTTTTTCTTCTTTTTTTTGTCCGAAGAACGGAATAAATCCCATTAAATCATCTCGTTAGGCAAAGCAAATTCATTCAATATTACTTCTTTCTTATTTATAAAGCTGGCTTTTTGAGAGAGTTTAAGTGAAAAAGTGCTTTACAAGAATGAATTTGTTTCTTGTTTTTTTGTGAGTTTTTCTCTTTTCGCCTAACTTTAATAATAAGTTAGGTCATTAGTTTTGCATGCCCTTAGATTTTTCTTTAACTGAAGCACAAAAAGAGCTTTTTGCTAGATTTTCTGAGGATAAAGAAAAAACAGGAAATGAATTGTCAAAACAAGAAGCAAAATTTGATGCATTTGAAGACTTGGAAGGGCCTCAGAGAATTCTAAATGACATTAAATCAAAAATTTCTTTGTCCTTTATTGGCCAAGCAATGGTGATGTGTGATTCTTCAAATTCTAAGGATGTTTTAGTTGCTGTTTCGCGATTTGTTTCACACACAAATAAAGTTCCGGTCATTGTTTTGTTTAATTATAATTACAAAACAGTAGAACTTGCTTTAAAGGAAGGAAACTTTTTTGGAGAATATATTATTATAGATACTGTGTCAAGGAGTGTTGCTCAAGTTAATAGCACTGAAAGTGTAATATTTATTGATTCTTTAAGGGATTTAATTCAACTTCAAATTAAAATACTTAATATGATAAAAAAAAGAAATGATGTTGTTTTTGTTTTTGATTCTTTAAGGGTATTAGAACTTTATCACAAAGAAGATATAGTTTTCAAGTTTGTTTATTCTTTAACAAAGATTTTGCACAAGAATGGGTTTAGCAGTTTCTTTATCTCAGCAAAATCAGATGTTTCTCCAAAAATAAAACAATTTTTTGATGAATCAATTGAACTAAAGAAGTATGTTTAATTGATTAGACAATTCTTTAAATACTCTTTTTGCTTTAATTAGGGTATGGTTTATGCTCCCAGAAAGTTGGTTTTTCCAATTTTTGTAGTTGTTTTTACTTTAACTTTTTTTTCTATTTTATACTTAGCTTTTTTTAATCAATCTTTATCAATTAGTGATTCTTCGGTCTCGGTAGAAGGAGATAATATTGTAATTAGAATGCATCTTGATAATAACACTAATCATTTTGTTAGCGGAATTATTGTTTCAATAAAAAATTCTGATGGAAGTAGTGATTATTTAATTAAGGATGCGCAAATTCTACTTGATTCAAATCTTGCTCCTGGGGAAGATTATAATTTTGAGAAAAAACTTCCAATTTCTTCTTCTCTAAACTATTTTGTAACCGTCTCGGCGACTTTTAATAAGTCCCAATCAATTAATTTTGAAGTTGATCAGGAAACAATTGATCCTGTTAAAGCTGAAGTATCTTTGCCATCCAAACTTTACTTGAACGAAAAATACACTTATCCTGTGAAGTTGTGTAACATTTCAAGTTCTGATTTGGGTGAAGTTATTTGGTTTGAGGTTGCTAGTGCTGGTGACTTTAAAGAAAACTTTTTTGAAAGAGGAATTCCTCTTGAAGTAGCTCAATGCAAAACAATATATTCTACTTTAACCCCAAATAGAACTGGCCAAATTCAAATTGGTTTTGTTTTAAAAGTGGGGTCTTTAGAGAAAACAACTTCAAAAACTTTTGAAGTAATTCAACGAAGTTAGGTGAAATGATGGGCAAACAAGATTCAATTATTGAAGTAATTCAAAAAATGGTTCAGGAGGGGCAGCCTCGAGAAAAAATTCTTGATACTTTGCACGATCTTGGAGTGAGTGAAGAACAAGCAAAACGATTATTGTTAATTGCAGAAGCGGATACTTTTACTTTGCTTAGAAAAGAAATTAATAATCTTGTTAAAGATGAACTTTTGCTCCAAAAGAAAGATTTTGAAGGATTAATTAGAAAAGATCTTTCAATGATTGAAGAAGAAGAAAAAGTTAAGGTTTCAGAAATTGCTACTTCTCAACTAAAAGATGTTAAGGATGATATTATTGCTGAATCAAGAGTTTTTGAAGATAGAGTTAACAAAGTTATTGCAGATTCACAAAAAACTGTTTCGTTAGTAAAAGTTGCGCTTGATTCGTTAAATAATAGAATGGCTCAATCAGAACTTGATATAGAACAAATGAAAGTGCACAAGTATAGAAAAACATCTATGTTTGTTTCTTATGCAATGCTTGCTCTTGGAGGAGCAATGCTTTGTGTTGCAATATTCTTAATGATTTCAAGGTGGAACACAATGGATACTGCACAAGTAGTAATGATGGGAATCTTAATGCTTGCAAGCATAGTGTTAATGTTTGCTTCAGTAGTAAGTTAGAAAGACTCTGGGACAAAATTATTGATTTTTAGCGTGTTTTTATGACTATGTGGGCT
>CAZIEL010000121.1:0-3490 GCA_964538165.1 uncultured archaeon
ACTTCAAAATTTGTAAAAGAAAAAGGCAAGAATGAATTAATTATTTCAGGGGTTTATGGTTTACCACGAGGGGGGCTTCCAATTGCAGTTCACCTTTCTCACCACCTAAAATTACCCTTTCTTTTAGAACCAAAAAAGAATTGTATAATTGTAGATGATATTAGCGATAGTGGAAATACTTTAATGAAATATAAGGGAAAATATCCAATTGTAACAATTTTGTGTAAGAAAAAAACCCTTGTTGTGCCTGATGTTTACATAGAAATGGTTCCTGAAGAAGATTGGATAGTTTTTCCGTGGGAAGAAAAAAAGATTAAATAATCAAAATTTATTTTTATGCAACTAGATATTGATGTTTTGGAAAATTCAATTAAAAATCTCCGTAGAGCAGGGATGCGAACAATTCTAACTCTAATTGGAGTAATTATTGGAATTGCAGCAATTGTAAGTCTTCTCTCAATTGGACAAGGACTTAATGTGGCAGTAGAAAAACAATTCCAAAACCTTGGAACTAATACAATTTTTGTTATTCCTGGTGCTGCTGCAAGAGGACTTACTTCAGTAAAAATAACGGACAATGACATTACTCAAATTGAAGGAATTAGGGGCGTTAAAAGTGTTGTTCCAATTTATAGTTCGGCAGCAATTCTTGAATATAATGGACAAAAAATAAATGTTCAAGTCAGTTCAGCAGATGGACAAAAAGCAAGTATATTTGATAGTACTGGATATTTTGATGTCGCAGAAGGCAGAACTTTTTCAAAAAATGATTCTTCTGCAGTATTAATTGGTGACAAAATCGCTAATTCTTATTTTGATAGACAAATAACTCCAAGAAAAATTGTTACTATTAATGGACAACCATTTACTGTAATTGGAGTAATGAAACCACAAGCACAAAGTTTTGGGGGCGGACCAAATACTGGAACAAGCATTTTTATGTCACTTGATGCTTTTAATAAAATCGCAAAAAATGTTTCACCTTCAATAATATTTGTTATTACTGATAGTGGAAGCGATGTTAGTTATGCTGTTACGCAAATAAAAGATTATTTAGACAAAAAGTATGGTGCAAAAAGTATCACTGTTTCAAGCGCTGATGATTTGCTAAAACAAGTTAATTCTATTATTGGACTAATTACTCTTGTTATTGTTGGAATTGGAGGAATCTCTCTTGTTGTTGGAGGAATAGGAATAATGAATGCAATGATTACTGCAGTACTTGAAAGAACTCGTGAAATAGGTTTAATGAAGGCACTTGGAGCATCAAATCAAAGAATTCTAATAATGTTTGTTTTAGAAGCAGGGTTTATTGGAATGATTGGAGGAATAATAGGAATACTAATTGGATACGGATTATCTTTTTTGATTGCATATATTGGAACAAGTTCTGGATTTGCTTTAACGGCAGTTATAACTTTAGAAATAACTGTTGGGGCGCTATTATTTGGATTAATAATTGGAATAATTTCAGGTTTATTGCCTGCTATCCGCGCAGCAAATCTTGATCCGGTAGTAGCTTTGAGGTATGAGTGATCCTTATGATTGATACAATTACCCAAGCATTAAAAAATCTTCAAAGAGAAAGAATCAGAACTTTTTTGACACTAATTGGAGTTGTTATTGGAATTGCAGCAATAGTTGCTTTGCTTTCTATAGGCCAAGGATTAAACCAGGCTGTTGCAACACAATTAAACCAACTAGGGGCTAATACTGTTTATGTTATTCCTGGAAACCCATTTAGCGGAATGGCTGGATCCAAAATAACTATTACCCAAAGTGATTTAGATAAAATGAAATCAATTAACAATGTTAGCGATGTTATTCCAATGTACATTTATCCAGTAAATGTTACTTTTGGAAAAGAAAATTATGGAGCAACTGCACTTGGAATTGATCCAATTGAAGGACAAGTGTTTATTGATTTGGGTTATTATGAAATGAGTGATGGGCAGTGGCTGGTAAAAGGAGATTCTTCGTCAATTTTAATTGGAGATAAATTAGCAGCAGAAGCATTTGATAAAGAAATTAGTGTTAGAAAAATTCTTTTGCTAAATGGACAAGAATTTAAAGTTGGGGGAATTATAAGAGAAAAAATACAAGGTTCTGAAGTTGGATCAAAAACACTAATCATGATGTCTACTGATGCCATAAAAAAATTAGATCCAACCATTGGTCCGGCTGAAACATGGATTAGAACTAATACTGCTAGTGATGTTACTGATGTCGCAGACAAACTAAAAACATATTTTGATAGAAAATATGGAGAAAAAAGTGTGTATGTTATTTCTTCTGATCAATTACTTGAACAAATTAACTCAATATTTGGGTTAATTACTGTTTTTCTTGTAGGAATTGGAAGCATATCTATTCTCGTTGGCGGAGTAGGAATAATGAATGCAATGATTACTTCTGTTGTTGAGCGAACAAAAGAAATTGGAATAATGAAGGCACTTGGAGCATCAAATTTTAAGATACTCGCAATATTTATGTTAGAAGCAGGGTTTATTGGAATGATTGGAGGAATAATAGGAATACTAATTGGATATGGCCTTGCAATACTTGTTGCAATAATTGGAGCTCAATCAGGGTTTCCACTTGAAGCAGGAATTAATTGGCAAATAACTCTTGGAGCACTATCATTCTCAATGATCCTTGGAATGGTTAGTGGAGCACTTCCAGCATGGAGAGCAGCAAACCTTGACCCAATAGAAGCACTAAGATTTGAATAAATAAAACCTTGAATAAAAAACTATTTCTTTTTAAGTTCAATTTTCTTTATCTCAACTTCGCCGGTATTCTCATTAGCCATTTTTACAATAAATTCAACATAAATCTTTTCTTTAAACATCGGAGCATTAAGAACCAAAGACTCATACTCGCCCCCTTCGCCAGCAATATTTAACCCAACTTTCTTATTTAATTCAACTAGTTCATTAATTGCATTTTCATCTATAACTCTCCCAACCCATTTCTCACTTAATCCATAACTAGCGATTTTTGTTATTATTACTTCAAATCCGCTTTTCACAACTTGACGCAAGTACTGTTCTTGGTCTTGATGCCATAAGGGCGCAAAGTGACGAAGACCATGTTTTTCACAAGCTCGTTCAATTCTTTCTCTTTGATAATTTGAGAATAATGCTCCAGAACAAACACCTTCAATTTTAAACATTTTTTTTGCAAGCATTAATCCTCTCTCAAGTTCAGCAAGTTCTTTTTCTTTTTCCCCCTTAGAGTGAATTAAAAGCAATTTTTTTCCAATTGATTTGGCCTGAACTTTTGCGAGTTCAATTGTTGGAGTATGAAACATAAAAGAGTCCTTATTTTCTGGATTAATTGAAATTAAACATCTCACATCATACCCTTGTTTTTCCATTAAATGCAATGCGTAAACTGAATCTTTTCCAGTTGAAAGAAGTGCAGCAATAGGAATATTTTTTTGAGATAAATTTTGAGATTTATTCAAATTTAGTGCAATGGAATTAAG
>CAZIEL010000122.1:0-3464 GCA_964538165.1 uncultured archaeon
AATTGATCATGGTGAAGTTTCAAAATGTTTGGATTTGGCCTCTGCAATTTACAAGTTAAATCATGTTGAGACAAATGTTCCTAGAGTTTTAGATACTCTAAGATTAAGGTAATTTTAAAAAACCTTTTCTCTTTTTCCTGGACACTAGTTCCAAGCAATATTCTGCATTGCCAGATAATAATGTATTATATATCACTTAATTTCATTATATTGGCAATATGAAATCAGCAAAATCTGCGTTGCCAGAAATTCTTGCTCTTTCTGAGTCTGAAAAGAAGATTTATTTGTTTGTTTTGGATAATTGGCCTTCTAGTGCTCTTGAAATTGCAGAGAATTTTAATGAGAATGTTTTTTCTCGTGAGCAAAAAAAGCGTGCTTCAACCAAGTATTCTTATTATTTAAAGAAATTAGTTGAAAAAAAGCTTCTTGTTTCAAAGAAAGCAGGGAATTCTTTAATTGTTTGGCCATTTGTGGTTGAAAAATATCGTGCAATTCATGATATTTTAAAGCATCATGAATCCGAGCACTTGGCTTTGATTCAAAATAAGCCTTCTGAAAACAATAAGGAGTTGGCTTGATGCTTAATAGTTTTTTTGACAAATTTATTTTCACAAGCACTCTAAAGTATACTCATCATAACTTTTACTTAGTAAATATTCCTTTTTTGATTGCTCCAATTGATTCACTTTCTTCTATTGCTGCTGTTCAAGATGTTGAGTTTCAAAAAAAGATTTATATTTCAATTAAGAATGGTACTATGGATAAGTTGGTTAATGAGTTTGGCTCAAATTTTGGTCTTGAGAAAGGTAAAGAACTTCATTTGATTGAAGACTTTTTTACTGCTTCCGGGTGGGGGAAACTTGAGAGTATTGATCTTCAAATGGAAGGAAAAAAAGCAATTATTGTGTTAGAAAATTCACCTTTTGTTAGTGCTCTTAGAGGAAAAACTACTCTTCCAGTAGATACTTTTTTGAGGGGAATGCTTGCGGGGTTATTCTCAAAAATTTTTTTAGAAGATGTTGATTGTGTGGAAGTAGAGTGTGCTGCTCTTAGTGGGGATAAATGCAAATTTATTATAAAACAAAAAACAGAGTTCGATTTTTCCAATATTGTTGTTCAACAACAATTAAGTCATGAATAACTATTTGCTTTTTGTTTTCGATTTAACTTCTTTTTCTACTAGAGGCACCATTTTCTCAAGTGTGTTATGAATTTGATTCCAAAATATTTCTTTAGTGTGATTTAGTTCCTCAACAGAGGGTTCTTTTTGAAGAATTCGTCTTAAATAATAAATGGAGACGCTATCACAAAACATATTCAGGTCTTGTTTCAATCTATTTTCTTCGCTTTTACTTAAGGGTCCTTTTCTTATTCTTTCGGGATTTCCCATTGTAGCTTTGCCCAAATCGAGAACAATTACTTCTCCGCTTTTGGTTATTGCAAAGTTTCCTAAATGTGGGTGTCCGTGATATATTTCAAGCAAAATCATTTTTGCTAATGTTTGTTCTATTTTTCCCAAATAATGTTGAGGGTTTTTTCGAACAATTTTAATTCCTTCAATTGAATCAGGGGTGTGTCCTTCTTTTTGAAATAATGCCTTTCCATCCCCTAACTCTTGAAGTATTTTTTCTGTTCTAATTCCGTATTTTTCAAGAGTTGCTCTAATTGTTTTATTTCTTCTACTTAATGGTTTGATAAAGAATTCTGCGTTTCTTCCGATTTGTCTTAGTGCATTCCATTTTTGTTCTCTTTTTAATCTGCTAGCAAGTCTTGTTCCTTGTTTTACAAAAGCTTTTGTTCCACCCTGGATGTATCCTCGTTTTGTGTACCCATTGTAACTAACAACTTTTGGAACCCAAAGTGTTGGTTTAGTTACCTTGCTTTGCTTTGGCACGGAATCACTTCTTTAATCCAATTTCAGTTTTGCCATACATATATTGTTGTAGTGCTTTTGGTATTTTTATTGTGCCTTCTGCTGTTTGGTGGTTTTCAAGTATTGCTCTAAGCATTCTTGGTATTGCAACTTCTGTTGCGTTTAGCATGTGGACAAATTCTTTTTCGCCACTAGCTTTTTTATATTTTACATTAAGTCGTGTTGATTGGTAAGTGGTGCAATTACTTTGAGAGTGGGTTTCAAAGTATTTGCCTTCTCTAGGTGACCAGCATTCAATATCATATTTTTTAGCAGCCACTGTTCCAATATCTCCTGTACAAATCAAAACTACTCTGTGCGGGATTTCAAATGCTCTGCAGAGTTCTTCTGCGTTTGCAACAAGTTTTTCGTGCCAATCTTTACTGTCTTCTGGTTTGCAAATAATTATTTGTTCAACTTTATCAAATTGGTGTAATCTGAATAATCCTCGTTCATCAAGTCCATGTTTTCCAATTTCTTTTCTAAAATTTGTTGAGTAACCAACAAGTACTGCGGGGAGATTTTTTTCTTCAAGAATTTCATCCATAAACATTGCTGTTAATGGGTGTTCTGCTGTCGCAATCATATAATGATCTTCATTTTCAATTTTGTACATTACACTTTCAAAATCTCCTAAATCAGTCACTCCTTCATAGGATTTTCGATTCATCATTGCGGGCGGAATAACTAGAGAGAATCCTTTTTTTGATAATAGTTCTACTGCAAAATTTACTATTGCTAAATTAAGTAGTGCTAAATCTCCTTTGAGTGCATAAAATCCTTCTCCAGATATTTTTACTGCTCTGTCAAATTCGGCGATATTTAATTGTGTTGCTAATTGTCCATGATGAATTAGTTTTGGGTTTTTTTCTGCATTTCCCCAAGTTCTAACTACAACATTTTCTTCTTCATTTTTTCCATATGGAACGTCTTCAAGTAACAAATTTGGTATTCTCATTAAAATATCTCTATTTTGAACTTCAAGTTCTTTTAGTCTTGTTTCTTTTTGTTTTGCTTCATCAGGAAGAGTTTTTGCCTTTTCTAAAAGAGCTTTAATATCTTGTCCTTTTGCTTTAGCTATTTTAATTTCTTCTGTGATGGAATTTCTTTTTGCTTTAATGTCATCCGTTTCTTGTTTTAGAATTCTCCACTCTTTGTCTTGATTGATCCACAAATCAAGTTTTTCAATAATCGATGAGTCCCTTCGCCTTTGTAAGTTTTCTCTAACCGCAGTAGGGTTTTCTCTTATTACTCTTGGATCAATCATTTCATCATCTCCTTGATGTATTTATTTTTACAAAAAATTTTAAACCCGCTTATTCCCTTAAAATAGATTAAATTGGGGGCTTTTGGGTAATTATGCCGACTCAAGGCTAGAGACATTCATAGCTAGGGTAATCTCTTCTAATGTGCCTGGAATCATAATATACCTTTGTCACCTTTATTAATAATAAATCCACAAAATTAGATGTAATATTTTGTCTATTTTTGGGTGTTAGGTTCTGTAGAAATGATATATAAATAGGGCTAAATAGAGGGTTGCCCCTCTATT
>CAZIEL010000123.1:0-3457 GCA_964538165.1 uncultured archaeon
TCTAAACATGATTTAGTTGACGCAGTTTTTCAAGGCGAAGAAAAAACAATAAATGAATTAATTGAATACTTAAAATCAAATCCTCTTTTTGTTAGAGTTGATAATGTTACTTTCTTTGAGATAAAGAATTCAGAAAAATTTAGTGATTTTCAAGTGAGATATTAGTGTTTTTGTTCTATTAAGGAAGTTTAAATTACTTTTCATTTCCTAATTTTGTATTACTCTAAGAGTAAACAATGGGGTTATGGTATAGTGGTATTACGAGCGGCTCCAGAGAACCTTATTAAGGTTCGCGAAAGTACTTGCCTATTGCTAATGCAACAGGCAGAATATTAATAGCATAGGAAGTTACCGCTAAAACGGGGTTCGATTCCCCGTAACCCCACTGATTAACAGATTTTGGGAATGCAATACCTTTTTGTAAAAGGGATTGCGGGTTAGGTTCCCCGTAACCCCACTAAAACAAATTATTATAGTTGAAAGTTCTTTTTCTAATATGTTTTCAGAAGAATCAAAAGCACAAGGTGCAATTGAGTATTTGTTAATTATTGGTGCAGCAATTTTAGTTGTTGCAATTGTAACAATTGCGATTACTACTGTAATTAGTCAGGGCCAATCACAAAACTCTTCTGCTGTTGAATCAGCTACTAATGCTTTTGATTCGCTCAAAGAAAATAGTGGGGCGTATTATAGAGTAAATAATAATTATTATTTAAAATCAGATCCTTTAGTGCAAAACTTATTTTCAGTTTGGCGTTTTAATGAGATTTCACAAACAGGCGATGTATTGGACTTTGTTGGGCAAAATAAATTAAATTGTTCTTCACCAAATTGTCCAACTATTGTTAGTGGTTTATTTGGGGAAAACGCTTTACAATTTAATGGGACAACACAGTATCTTTCATCAAGCGCATTACCCAATTCTCTTGAAAGAACAATATCAGTTTGGATCAAACCTAACTTTTCTTGGGATAACGGGGTTACTGATGACAAGGATTATTTTTTGTTTACAACAAATATCGGTAGTGTCACAAATCAAGGTTATATTGTTATAAGAAATCACTATAATGATTTAGTGTTTTATGTTTGCTCATACACTTCAACAAACAATTGTGGGGTAGAATGGGATATTTCAAATAACCAAATTTTGATTCAAAACAATAATTGGTATTTTTTGACTTTTGTTTCTTCAAAGCAAAACAATTTCCTGAAAATTTATGTTAATGGGCTTGAGAAAGCAACTTACCCAAATGCGACCTTTGATACTTCTTCAATGTTTTCTGGAATAACTGTTGGTAAAAGTAATGGTGGTCCAACAGATTCATATTTCAAAGGAGTAATGGGTGAGGTTTCAATTTGGAATAAAGCTTTAAGTGCTAGTGACATTAACGCGTTATACGACAATGCAATTAAAAGTAGTTAATTATTTTTAAAACTTATTTGATGTAAGAATACTGTCCTTTTTTTCTTTCCATTAGTTCGCCTTCATCCTTAAGAAATTCACAAATTATTCTTGTTAGGGTTTGTGAGGCTTTAATATTTTTTGATAACTCTTCAATTGTTTGTGTGTTATTGTTTCCGAATGCAATTACACATTTTTTCAAATAGTCTCCTAATAATTCAGTTTGGATTAGATAATAGTTTCCATCAAAACTCTTAATTCCTCTTAGTAATCCTTCTTTTATTTGTTTTTCAAATTTGTAAGATGCATCAGCGGCACTGTTTTTTCCTTTTATTATTAAAAACCCATCTTGTTCAAGAGTGTATTTATCAAAAGGTTTTTCAGGAGCATCAAAATATTCTGATTCTTTCTTTTCTTTTTTTTCTTCGAGTACTTCGTCTTTTACTCTATAAACTCCTTTTTTGTAAGTTTCATTTAATTTGAACACAAATACTTTCCCGCCAGTAACTAGTTGTAATAATGCTTTTTTTTGTTCGTCATTTAAAATTGTTTCAAATTTTCCTTCAACTAAATCAGATAATCTTGTGCTTTTAATTAGTCCAATTACTTGTTGTTTTTCTTCTTCCAAAGAAGGAACATTAACACAAACTTGTTTTCCTTCACTTTCTTTTAAATGAGATTTATCAATCATCAAAAAAATTCCTTTATCGTTTGGAATAAACTCATACTCTTTTCCTTCCCCAACAAGTTCGGCCTCTTCTTGGTTAAGAACAATGTTTTTTCCAACAACTTTAGCCATAAAAACAACCTAAACAAGAGAGAGGAAAACAATATTTAAAGACACACACTGCTTTTCGGCGATTGTTGAAGCTAGATTAATCCAAATATCAATCAAGTTGGGCTAAAGAAAGGTATTTATATTACTGAACAATTAATCTGTAATAGTAAAGCAGTGATTTACAAATGGACAAACGTTGGAAAAACTTGGGGTTGTTTGTTTTAGTCGTTATTGTGATTGTTTTTGCGTATTATTTATTTAGCCCTTTAATCCAACCAAAACCTGTAATTGATATGTCGTTAATAAATTATGACTTTAATAGTCTAGTGGGTTTGTCTACTAGTGAGCTTGATTCAAAAAAGATCTTACTTTTACAAAAAAGTTCAACTTTTAGTCCAGCTTCAAGGGAGCTTTCTTCAATTTATGTTGGAATAATTGACTTACTTAAGTCAAATAATGAAGTTGATACCATAATGAGTGGAATTGATTCTGATACTAATCTTTGTGGTGTTATTGATAATTATAGGCAAGTAAATATTTTGTTGACAAAAATGTCTTTGGATACAAATACTGTTATCAAAAAAATTGATTCATTTTCAAAAACCTATCCCGACGAGTATTTAGAATCCGGAATAACTTTTTCTTGGATTTCTGACTTAAAGTACTCTTCTATGGAACAGAATGATTATTTAATATCGCTTGCTGAACAGGAGTGTTTGGAATGAAAGTAAGATTTTTGTTTTCAATTATTTCATTAATTCTTTTGGTTTGTTTCTCTTTTGCAGCAGGAGAGAATTTCAATAAAGAAAAAATTACTGTTGAATACCATGGTTCTTGGCAATGGGGTTCGGATCAATATCATACTTATGATTTGAGTGATTTGACAAATGGGGCTTACGTTTGGGGTGATGAAGATTTTGCGTTTGATCTTGATGATGCTGATGAGCGTTGGATAGGGTATACATACCAAGTTGGTCCAGCGACTGTAAATTGGAGGCTTGAATTTGAGCATTCTGTTTCAGGTAGCGGGTATGTAGTTTTGAGAGCATTAATGAATGGACGGGAATGTTTGCCAAAAACTACAATTGAATTAAACAGAATTGCAATTAAGCAATTTTATTTGAAAGATTGTGGTTTAAAAGTTAATTTGAATTGGGTTACAGTTGGAGAGACTGATGTTAGATTATCCAATTTTGAGATTGATAAAAGTATAAAGCAAGCTATTTTGAGAAAAGCGATTGAATTAGATGTTGGGGAGAGAATGAACACTCTTCAGG
>CAZIEL010000124.1:0-3448 GCA_964538165.1 uncultured archaeon
ATCAAGTATAAAAAGAAAGATTGGGGGCATTTTAGCCCCCAAATTAATTATTTTAGATTCTTCTAAAATTTTTTCCAGCATACCTGGCATTATTTCCAAGTTCTTCTTCAATTCTTAACAATTGATTATATTTTGCTAATCTTTCTGATCTACATGGCGCACCAGTTTTTATTTCACCAGTCTTAAGCCCCACAACAAGATCCGCAATAAAAGAATCTTCAGTTTCTCCACTCCTATGTGAAACCATTACGCCCCAACCCGCTGCTTGAGCCATTTTACATGCATCAATTGATTCAGTAATCGAACCAATTTGATTAACTTTTAAGAGAAGAGCGTTAACTGCTTTCTTTTCTATTCCCTCTTTTATTCTCTTAACATTAGTTACTAACAAGTCATCCCCGACTATTTGAACTTTTTCTCCAATAGCTTTAGTTAGTTTTGCGTAAGAACCCCAATCATCCTGGTCAAAAGGATCCTCGATTGTAACAATATCATATTTTTTTACTAACTCTTGATAGTAAGAAACCATTTCGTCACCACTCATCCAAGTCTCAGTGTTGCTTTTGAAAGTTAAATTATATTCTTTCTTATCCGCGTCAAAAAACTCGCTTGCAGCAGTATCAATTCCAATCCTCACCACTCCTTTGTAACCCGCTTTTTCTATCGCAATAGTCAGTAAATCCAATGCTTCATTCGCATTATTAACGTTAGGAGCAAAACCCCCCTCATCCCCCGCATTAACCGCATTCTGTCCGTACTTTTCTTTAATAATTCCTTTAAGTGTATGAAAAACTTCCGCACCATATCTTAAACCCTCAGAAAACGAAGGCGCACCAACAGGAAGTATCATGAATTCTTGCACCGCGAGCTCGTTCCCCGCATGCTTTCCACCATTAATAACATTAAAACTCGGAACCGGCAAAACAACTTCTTTAACTTCAGCAAGGTCAGCTACATGCTGGAAAAGAGAAACCTTTTTCGCTCCCGCACCAGCCTTGCAAACCGCCATCGAAACAGCCAAAATCGCATTAGCGCCGAAAGAAGATTTGTTTTCTGTTCCGTCAGAAGAAATCATTTTTTTGTCAATTGCTTTCTGCTTAACAGGATTCATTCCCACTACTAAAGGAGAAATTTTTTTGTTGACATTCTCAACCGCTTTCAATACTCCCCTCCCCATGTACCTTTTCTTATCCCCATCCCTAAGTTCAAGCGCTTCGTAAACACCAGTGCTTGCTCCACTCGGAACAGCCGCACGAAATAGACCGTTTTTAGTAACCACATCACACTCAATAGTAGGATTCCCCCTCGAATCCAAAATCTCTCTAGCCTTCACACTCAAAATCTTTACCATAAAAAAACCCCCTATTCTGCCAGCTAATTGATAAGAAAAAGAAAGAAAAGGTTTTTAATTCTCTCAAAAGCAAAACATTGAATGAATTAAAACAAAACACCTACTTAATCGCTTTTTGTTTTTGAAGTTCCCAAAGCTTTTTGTACAACCCATCACCAGTAGTTAATTGGGAATGAGTTCCAATTTGAATTATTTTCCCCTTTTCCATTACAACAATCTTATCCGCTTGCATAATTGTGCTCAATCTGTGTGCAATAATTATTGTTGTTTTTCCTTTCATTAACTTAAATAAAGCATCTTGAATTTCTCGTTCAGTTTGTGAATCAAGTGAAGAAGTCGCTTCATCAAGTACCAAAATCTTTCTGTTAGCAAGAACTGCTCTTGCAATTGAAAGTCTTTGCTTTTCGCCCCCACTAAGTTTAATTCCTCTCTCTCCAACAACAGTGTTTTCTTTTTCAGGCAAATTCATAACAAAATCAAACAATTTTGCAATTCTTAACGCATTATTTACTTCTTCTTTTGTTGCAGAAGGCCTAGAAAATAAAACATTATTATAGATTGTATCATTAAACAAAACACATTCTTGTGGAACAATACTCAATTCAGATCTAAGTGAATCTTGTTTTATTGATTTAACATTCTTTCCATCAATTAAAATTGCTCCACTCCCAACATCATATAACCTATAAAGCAGTTTTACTATTGTTGTTTTACCTGCACCCGAATGCCCAACAAAAGCAACTTTTTCATTAGGATTAATTTTAAGAGAAAAATTTTTTATTACATCTTTTCTACCATAAGTAAATTCAACATTCCTAAACTCAATTTCTCCTCTTTTTATCTTAATTTCTCTAGCATTCGGTAAATCTTCTACTTCTCTTTTCACCTTTTTGTACTCAACAATACTTTGCATATCAGACATTGATTCATAAACCCGTCTAATTCCCCACATGAACTCAAACAAAGGAAAAATTAATGCAGTATAAGAAGTATAAATGAAAACAAGCGACCCAACACTCAAATCCCCAACTAACATTCTAGTTAATGTAAAATACATTAATGCTATCGTACCAAAACCAAAAATTATTACAAAAGCCCCATCAATCCAAGAATAATAATTCCAAAACTTCAAATAAGTCCCCATTGTCTTACGAGCAATCCCTAAAAACAATCCACTCATTCTTGTTTCTTTTCCAAAATGCTTAATTGTTTCAATATTAGTAAAAACATCACTAATGAATCCTTTTTCATAATCATCCGCATCATTTCTTTCCAAATTTGCATGCTGTTGTTTTCCTAAAATATAAAAACAATATGCAATAAACACTACTGAAGCTAACAAAACAATTACTGCTGAATTAATATCAAAAAAAGCTATTACAAAAAAACTTACTGTAACTTTAATAAACAAAGGCGAACCATGAAATGTAATAAAATCAGTAATTCCCTCAACACTTTTACTACTTCTAAGCAACCTAGAAATTAAACTCCCAGTTCTATGAGTCGTATGAAAATTATGCGATAACCCAATTAAGTGGTCAAAAATATCTTTCTTTATATCATACATCATTTTTACTTCAAGAAAATTAAGCCACCAAACACGAAAAAACTTTGCAACACTCAAAACAATTACTGATACAAGATATACTCCCGCTAAAAAAATCATCAACGAAACAAAAGCATCAGAAGTAATTGTACTTGCCGCAAGTTCAGACCCCGAATCAACAATCATTTTGAACAAATAATTATGCCCAATTTCTATTATCGTCTGAACAGTAATTAAAAATAGTATTAAAACAAACATTGCCCAATAGGGTTTTGCAATGTCAAAATAATATGTAAGGTTATCTTTCCAATTAACTCGCCCACCAGCTTGAGTCATAAAATAAATTTGCCTTAAATAGTTAATAAAACTATGTAAAAACAATAAATTTGACGAAAGATAAAACGACACCGGACAAAAGGTAAAAAATTATTAAAAAAAAGAATTAAGAAGTGAAAATTTTCACTTCTTAAAGTTTTTTGCTTTGTCTCTTGATTTTTTCTCTATAAAATCAAAATTTTCAAAATTCTTCAACATGCTATATAAACCAATAT
>CAZIEL010000125.1:0-2672 GCA_964538165.1 uncultured archaeon
TAAATAGGAGTGCAAACTCCTATTTAGGTCTTTATAAAGGATTTGACCAGAACCGAGAGATTTTTTGTTATCAAAGTCTTTTGGTTATGTTTATATATTCGTTTTGCGTAATCTTTTTCGGTTTAGATGAATGTAAATGGTAAGAATGCTCTGGCCGTAATTTTTGGTTTACTTGGTACAGTTGCTCCAATGGGAGCAGTTTATATTGCAAAATACATGGGGCAAACAGAAATTTCGGCATTTAACAGCACAATGGTAATGATTCTTTCCGTACTTTTAATTGTTTTTATGGTGCTTAATGCCTTTGGGAACTTTATGGCTGATAGAAAAAAGATTTTTATTATTGGGTTAATACTAATTTGCCTTGATTTGATTTCTTTTATTTGGAATTTATTGATTTTTATTAATGTTTAATATTGCCCTAACTTTTTTAGTAATATTTTTTTGCGAGTGAGCTTGCCGAGAAGGTTTAAAAACAAGTTGCTAGGAAAATAATTGTATTCTATACTCCAATACGGATGGGTGGGTTTTAATGGATCACATTGTTAGAAGCGCTATTGTTCGCGCACAAGCAGAAATGAAGAATAAGTTTGTTCCTCAAAAGCAAGCTTCTGTAAGACCAATGAAAATGGATAAAGAAGTTGCTCACGATAAAGCAACAAAATCTGATAAAGGTAAAAGAAAATCTTCAACTCATTCTGATAATGATTTAATTGAAATGCTTGAGCATAATAGAGCAAAAATATTTGTGATTGGTTGTGGTGGTGGAGGAAGTAATACCATTGAGAGAATGTCCGAAGTTGGAATTGAAGGCGCAACTACCCTAGCACTTAATACTGATGCTCAAGATCTATTAACAACAAACTCTGATAAGAAAATTTTAATTGGAAAGAAATTAACTAGAGGGCTTGGAGCCGGTTCGGATCCACAAATTGGAGAAGGTGCTGCGAGAGAAAACGAAGAAGATATTACTGAAACTCTAAAAGGGGCGGATTTAGTATTTATTACTTGTGGACTTGGAGGAGGAACAGGAACTGGTTCAGCTCCAGTAGCAGCAGAAATAGCAAAATCACTAAAAGCTCTTACAGTTGCAGTGGTAACATTACCTTTCACAGTTGAAGGAAAGAAAAGAATGGAAAACGCAATGTACGGACTTGAAAGACTTCAAGAACACACTGACACAATAATTGTAATACCCAATGATAAGATTTTGGAAATTGCTCCAGACTTACCAATTAATGCAGCATTCAAAGTTGCTGATGAAGTTTTGACAAACGCAGTAAAAGGAATAACAGAAATGGTAACAAAACCAGGTCTAATTAATCTTGACTTTGCGGACTTGCGAACAATTTTAGCAAGAGGCGGAGCAGCAATGATTGGTCTAGGAGAATCAACAAGAGGCGAAAGCGGAGAAGCAAGAGCTTTAGAAGCAGTGGAAAATGCTTTAACTTCCCCATTACTTGATGTTGATATTTCCGGAGCAAATAGAGCTTTAGTAAATGTTTCAGGCGGAACTGATATGACTCTAAGAGAAGCAGAGTTAGTTGTTGAAACAGTTTCCTCAAAAATACACTCTTCAAGTCACATAATTTGGGGGGCAATGGTGGATGAAAAACTTCCAAAAAATCATATCCAAGCAATGGTAGTAATTGCTGGGGGAAGATTTCCTTATCTTGAAGGTGGCAAAAATCCTGGAAAGAAAGGAGCTGGCGAAGAAATAGATTTGGGAATAGAATTCACTTAAAAGTGGTGGGATTTTAGATCAAAGCAGGGTTTTTTATTCCTTGCTTTTTTTATTTTTATTAGTAGATGGTGAATAAATGAATATATTTGAGAAATTAGGAAACTTTGTTGATGATTCAAAAAGAATATTTTATGTTTCAAAAAAACCAACTATGGATGAATACAAAAAAATAGCTTTAATTGTTGCACTTGGTTTTTTAGCTATTGGAGTACTTGGATACGTTATTTATTTGTTCTTTGCTCTGACCGGCGTTGGATTTTAGTTCTTTTTAGGAACATTCTTCTAAAGGTTTTTTTCTATAAAGAGCAGGTTTTTAAATGTTTCAAAGAGTCTTTTCTATATTCACCCTTAGTTAGCTGGGCGAAGAGAAAAAGAATTAATTAGTTATAATTAATGAAAAAGTTTGTGGATTATTTTTAGGTGGTAAAATGATTTTTCCAGTAAGAACAACAGTAGGACAAGAACAATTAGTTGTTGATATTTTGGGCTCAAAAATAGCTAAAGAAGAATTAAATATTTTTTCAATAGCAATGGTTCCAGGAATTAAAGGATATATTTTGATTGAAGCAGATAACGAGATTACAGTTAGAAGAGGAATAACCGACACTCCACACATTAAAGGAAGTGGAATTGTAAAAAGTGCTGTTAATATTGAAGAGCTTTCAAGTTTACTTGAATCAAAACCATTAATGAAGACTTTGAACGAAGGAATGAAAGTAGAAATTGTTTCAGGTCCATTTAAGGGTGAAAAAGCAAAGATTACAAGAGTAAACCAAGCAAAGGAAGAAGTAACCGTTGAATTATTAGAAGCCGCAGTAAAAATTCCAGTTACAATCAAAGCTGAGAACATTAAAATTGTTCAGTGATTGCAAGCAATCAAAGCTGAGAACATTAAAATTGTTCAGTGATTGCAAGCAATCAAAGCTGA
>CAZIEL010000125.1:2772-3436 GCA_964538165.1 uncultured archaeon
GAACATTAAGATAGTACAATAAAATTATAGTTACGCAAAAGGTAAAAGCTTCAACCCTCTATCGAGGGCAAGATAAAATAAAAAAGGTGAAAAAAATGGGCGAATTAAAAGTAATGGTTGATGGAGGCAAAGCAAGTGCTGGAGCTCCACTCGGACCTGCATTAGGACCAACAGGAGTAAATATTGGAGAAGTTGTTGCAAAAATAAATGAAAAAACAGCTGCTCTAGCAGGAATGAAAGTGCCTGTAACAATAAAAATTAATAAAAACAAAACTTTTGAAATTGAAGTTGGACTTCCTCCAATTAGTGCTTTAATAAAAAAGGAATCAAAAGCAGTTAAGGGTGCAGCTAACCCAAAAACTGATGTAATGGGAAATTTAACAATAAAACAAGTTAAAGAAATAGCAAAAACAAAATATGACAAACTTAATGCAACATCAATGAAAAAATGTGCTAAAGAAGTAATTGGTTCATGTGACTCAATGGGAATAAAGATTGAAGGAATGAGCGCAAGAGAAGCACAAAAAGCAATTGATGCAGGTAAATTTGACGCAGAATTGGCTGAATAAAAAAAGCCAATTTTGTTCTATTTTTTTTTAAGTCAATTTAGTTCAAAGATAATACTTAAATAGCTAAATTAACATATTCTATAATGGTTTTTTCT
>CAZIEL010000126.1:0-3415 GCA_964538165.1 uncultured archaeon
GATTTGCCTTCATTAATTCCAATTGTTATTGCCTTAGTTTTGTTTTTTACTATTTTTACCATGACTATGAATTCTTTTAATACAAAAAATGATTCCATTAGAAAACAAATAGAAATGACTTCTGTTGCAAGAGAAGTAAAAGGAGATTCTTTTATCTTAAATGTGGATACTTTTAATCAAAAATGTTCTGATCTTTCTCTAAAAAATATTCCCTATAATTTCATGATATCTGTTTATTCTTTCGAAGAAGGAGTTTCTCAAGCAAGAAATGATTTTTTTGATATTTCTGATTATGGGGATAGTTATGCTTATAGTACGAAGATTTTACAGGGGAATGATTCTGATGATCGTTCAATGCCTTATTTTTGTGAATTCAAAAAAATTAATGCAACCACTTTCACTTCAAAAGAAACAAATTACTTAATTAGGTATTATCCAATTGCAGTTCAACACAAGTTAGTTATTGAAGGCAAAGATCAATGGGTTGTTATTCCTGGGATAATGGCGATGGTGGTTTGGGAATGAATATTAATCAAAAAGGACAAGCTGCTTTAATTGATTCACTTTTCTTTATTGTAATAGTTGCTAGTATTTGTACTGGTTTATTTTATTTTGCAATTAATTATGGCTCAAGTCCAGATATTTTAATTAACTCTTTTTATTCCAGTGATTTTGCAATGGACGCCCTAAAAGTTGTTACTTATGTTAATGTAATGCGTGATGGTACTCCAATTAGTCCTTCAGGAAATTATACTACTCTTACTTATCCCGAATATGATTATTTACTTGCTTTACTAAAAGAAGATTATGCAGAAACACACGGGATTGGCCACCAATCAAAATTAGCAATTGCAAATACTTTGTATTCTGTACTAAAACCGTTTGATGATTCTTTAGATTATGTTTTTTATATTGCTAAAGAAGAAACTAGTGTTACTGAAGCAACTTATTTGGCAGTAATTGTTGCTGTACATGATCCTTCTGTTCCTCCACAAGAATCAACTGGGCAAGTTTTAACAGATCCTCCAAATAGAGTTTTTTATGACTGTTCTCCCCAAAGAAAAAATATTTTGGAAGAGAGGTTTTTCCCCCAACTTGGAAGTGTTGAATCTGCTTATGGAAAAATTACTTTGCTTGATTCCCCCTATATTCTTGGTTTGCATACTTGGGTAGCGAAAAATACTGATGTAATTGAAGCTGTTAAGGACTCAGCAAATATGGATTATAATTGTTCAGTTCTACTAACAATGCAAAGAGATCCAAGTTTGGATTATTCTTAATTCCCTCAAGCAAATTTAGTTTGTTTATTTTTAGGAGAATTAAGCTTTTGTTTTTGCTCCACATTTGGGGCAAACATATTGTCCAGTTACTTCTTTTTTTCCACATTTATCGCAATATGCAGTTCCGCATTTTGGGCAATAAATAATTTTGCTTGTGTCTTTTTTGCAATTAGGACACTCTTCTTCATCCGTTGAAATATCTTCAATATTATCTGAATCCAAGTTTGTTGCTTGTTCTTCAGGAACATCATCATCTAAACCTAAATCAAATTCATCTTCACCTTTCTTTCCTTTTTTTTTCTCAGTCAAATCCAAATCATCTTCAAGAAGAGATTTAACATCCGCAATTTCAGAAGAGGGTTGTATTGGGACAAATTCTTGTGTTTGTTGTACGGGTTGGGGGGTTTGTTTTTTTTGTTGGCTAGCAAGTCTTTGTTGTTTATCAAGTTCTCTTTGTTTTGTTCGTTGTTCTTGTACACTAAGTTTTTGAGTGTTTTCTAATATTTCTTTTCCCTTAACTCTAGCCATTCTTCTTGATCTTCTTGATTCAGTTGCAACTTCGCCCTCAACATATTCGTGTCGTAGTGGATTATTAATTTGTTCACTAACTTCTTCATCATCAGAATTTTTTAATTGAGTGTAGAGTGTTTCTGCTATTTGATCAGATTCTTGTTTTGTTGGCAATCTCTTATTTTCTTTTTTGAATATTTCTATTTGTTCCAAAGCAAGTTTTTCTTCCATATTCTTTTCTTCAATTTTTTTTATTTCTTCCAAATTTTTCTTATCAATTTCAATATCTTGGTAATCCATTCCAGGTATGGATTTTAGAATTGGTCTTCCAGTTGGAGAATCATATTCCTCTTGATTTTGTTGTGGGTTATCATAGTTTTGTTCTTGTCCAGACACCATACTTGGAGAATTTTCTTTTCTGTAAAAGCGCATCATTCTTCTTGGTACTTTGTCCATCATATTACCTTTTAGTATTCTTTTTCTCCAAATTCCATATTATCCAACAGATCTTCTTCCACATCGTCCATTTCTTCTGCTTCTTCAAGTTCATTTTTCTTTTTCTTTGTTTGTTTTTCAGTTTTTTCTTTAATTTGAAGAGCTTCTTTTCTTAGTCTATCTAGCGCATCGTTTTTTTCTTTTTCTTTGTTTTTGCCTTCTATTTCTTTTGTTTTTGATTGGAGTGCGTTTAGAATATTATTGTCTTTTTCTTTAAAAACTTGCTTCTTTATTTCAGTTGGAGTTGCTTTAACCATTAATCCGTGTTCAAAACCCATTTTTTTCTCTTTTGGTTTAGTTTTTTCAATTAATCTTTCCGGCAGTTGAGTTTTTCTTTTTTTATCTTTGTTAATTTCCAAATCTGTTTCCCCAAAAGAAATTCTCTTTGTGAACAAAATAGCAAAAATCATTACATACACTATTATGCTTGCCAAAAAAAAGTAGTATTGATTTAAGTTCATTAGGTATATTACTGAGATTGGCACCCCAAAAATGACTAATCCCGCTAAATATCCGTAAAGAATCTTTTTTGTATACTCTTCTTTTTGTATTTTTGGAAAACCTATTCTTAATAGAGAGTATCCCAAAGAAAAGCTTCCTAGTAAGAAAAAACCATATATTGTCTCTAACATTTCATCGCCAAAGCAAATGTATTAGGAAATAAGGGTATTTATTATTACTCTTTTTGAACTAATTTCTTTCCAAAACTCTTAAAGCAATTCTTTTATACTAATTAATACATTATTTTCTCGATGGATCTGGGAATAATTCTTGATGGAATTCTTGATTTTACCAAATTAGTTTTAATCTTCTCAGTAGTTGCTTTTATTGCATACAAAATATTTTCTCCTTTGAGGGAAAAAATTGCTGAAAAGTTTTCTTTATCCTGGATAAAATCAAGTATTTTAGTAAATTTTCTTGTTTCTTTCGTTTTTATTTTGGGTATAAGAATGCAGTTTTTTCTGATATGATTGCAGGCTAATGAGGTAATTTTCTATATCTAATTTTTTATCTATAACAAATTTTATTCTTTGTATCATAATTTTACTATTTCTTTTTAAGATATTCTAATTTATTACTAAAATTTTAGCATAGTGGTATAATTATTGCCATTGTGATTATGATTACCT
>CAZIEL010000127.1:0-3391 GCA_964538165.1 uncultured archaeon
GCAATCTTCATAACAATACAGAAAAAATAACCTAATTTAATTCTATGCTTAAGAGTAAAAATCAATCAAAAAGCAAAATATCAATCAAGCCTAAAACCTAATCTTAATTGTGCAATTTAATAAACTAGTATAAAAGCAAGTTGAAGATAACCAAAAAATTACTTCTTTTTTGGTTTCTTCTTTTTTTCTTTTCCTTCAGAGCCCTCTTTGAAAGCCTTTTTTGCTTGCCCAAAAGATCTAGCCCACTCAATTACCTTATCTTTTCCGAAAAAGAAAATTGCGGCAACCACAACAATAACTATCAACTCAGTTGTTCCTATCATCCCTATTCCTCCTATTCTTATTAGATATTTTCAAGTATAAAAGCGTTAGCTCGAAGAGCGCATAGATTGGAATAAACATAATAATTTGGGATAAGGCATCTGGCGAGGGAGTCAGAAGAGCAGAAACAAACAGTAAAAGAACAACAACATGCCCCCTAAAAGCACCCATTTTTTCTGCAGAAACAATATTAAATTTATTAAGAAAATACATCATTAATGGAAACTGAAAAGCTAACCCAAAACCTACTCCTGCTAAATAAAAACTCTCAAGCACTCCATTAAAACTCCAATAATTTTTTACCCCATAACTAGCACTAAATTCTGCTAAAAAATTCATTCCTAAAAAAGCCATTACCCAAACCCCAAAAATCATTCCCATTAAAAAAAGAGACAAACTTATTGGCAAAAATCTATATAAAAACTTTTTTTCTTTACCAAACAAAGCAGGGCTAATAAATCTAATAACTTCAACTAAAATAAAAGGCAAACTTAATAAAATCGATAAAATGACCGCCATTTCTATTATTGCCATAAACACATCCGCAGGAGAGAAAGCAACAAGGTCGATTCCACTAGGCAAAATAGATTTAAATAAATCAATCACATTATTACTAAAAAAACAAGTAATACAAAAAAAGAAAATAAAAACAATCAAAATACGTTTTATCATTGAAATAAATGCTTTTTTTAGTTCAATTTCGACAGGTACACTTTCTTCTTCAGAAGAAAGAAGCACAGGACTTTTTTCATTTTCTTTTGTTTGACCACTATGCATTAGAATCAACTAACCTTACTAATAAACTAATTAATAATAAAATTTTGCGAAAAATAATTAATAATTTTTGAGTAAATAGTTATTATTAATGCTCTAGTCACCTCAAAAAAACAGCTTTTATTTGACATACTCCCAAAATTACATCTTTTTTTCTAAAAAGAAAACACTTATAAAAGAGAACAACTTTATTATAAAAGCAAAAAAAGGTGCTTTAATTGTACGACCCTTATGAAGAACCAAATTACAACCCTGGTGGAGGTCCAATGCCCCAACAACCACGCGGATTTCAAATACCTCAAATAAATATGCCAAATATGCCTAATGTAAATTTTGAAATGCCAAACGTACAAGGCCCAAGTATTGATTTTAAGAAATTCATGCCAATTATAATAGTATTAATAATAGTACTAATCATTGGCGGGATTATATTTTTTGTTTTAAGCATGCAACAAGCACTAACCTTTAATTTGGTTGATGGGGATGGAAAAAGTCTTGAAGGAAGATTAACTTTTTACACTAAAGACTCAAAACCAATTCAAATAACTCCAAGTGGATCTTCAACTAGTTTTAATGTAACTCTTTGGCCAGGAGAATACAAATATTCAGCAACAAAAGATGGTTACAAGCCAATAACAAAAAAGCCTCTTATAGTTCCTAATACTAGTGGAGACACAATTAAGGTAGAACTAGAAAGAGATGTTGATGTAACCCTAGAAATAAAAGAATTTGATTCAACAGAAATCTATGATGGACAAGTACTAACTGGAAAGTTAAATGTACAACTTGGATCTGGAGAAATAAACTTTTCTGATATTAATGCTGTTGCAAAAGCACCACTCGAAGTAACCCTTGTTCCCCTTGGAACAAACACAATCGGACTTGGATCAATATACGTTGATTTTAATGTAAGAGTAAAAAACGGATCAAAGATTACCACACCAACTCCCGCAACTATTTCATTTAGAATAAAAGGAACAAAAATAACTTCAGAAGTAAAAAACCTTAGCATACTGCCATCAGTATTAGCAACTGAATTATCAGGAAATGCAACAAAAGCACTCGCAAACGAAAATTTGGTGGCTGGAAGAAGAGACGAAATGCCAAAAATCACAATTAAGAATGGAAACAAAAACTTCCAATTAAAAAATGTTCACGTTGAAATAGTCCCAAATGCAGGAAGCGAACAAAACTTATCTTGGTTTAAGTTCAATCAAGGAATAGTTGGAAAAGAATACAGTGTGGATATCCCGTTAATCGAACCAGAAGACTCATACGACTTATTATTGTATGTACAACCACCATCAACAGCAAAACAAGCTGACTTATTTGATGGATATTTGTTAATTGATTCTTATTCAATTAAGGGAGATGTAAGATCCACAATGAGATATGTTGTAAAAACAGCTCTTGAAATAAACGTAGTAGCCTCAGGAACATTTAATGCATCAAGTACTTGCCCAAAAGACAGTGCAATGTGTGAACAAGTAATACTTGGAAGCGGAACATTCCTTGAAAACAAAGGGAACACAAAAATTGATGAAATAAGTTTGTGGATAGATGTATCCGATCCAAACAGCTCGACAAATTTAACTTCTTGTGCAACATGGATTGATTTAAAAACAAAAACAATTGCTTCACTAGAACCATCAACAGATACAACAGGAAAAAACAAAAAACCAATAAATATGATTATTACGCCAGTGAGAGACTCAGGAGAAGAGAATACCAATTGCATGCTAAGATGGTCTTACAAGGACCCAGTAGATGGGGATAAATTAATACCTGGCGAACAAATATTTACCATCAAAAAGAATATTCAAAATTAATTTTTTGAATAAATTAACTCCCTTTTAAATTCAAAAAAATAACCTAGTTTCACCCAAGCAAAAGACTTTTATTTAACAAAACACTCTTTCTAACATGGACAAAATTAAGATGAAATCAATGAGGCCAGGTCTTGAGGCAATGGAAATTAATACACTAAAAATTGAGGAAAGAGTATCTGAAAAACACGTTGAAACAAGACAAAAAGAAATTAACAAAAATCTTACCAATTTTGGAAAAGAAATTGCTCTCCCAACAAAAACAAGCGAAAGATATTATGAAACTTTTGGTAAAAATGATGAAAAAATTGCTCTCAAAGTAACAATCTCGGCATTCATTGCAGCATTCTTGTTTTTATTATTCATACAACCAAGCATACTTTTTGTAAATACTGATGATCAACTAAAAGTAGTAAATTTTTCTGAAAGAGAAATAATTTGTTGGATTCTATTTATTAAAGAAGCAAAAG
>CAZIEL010000128.1:0-1137 GCA_964538165.1 uncultured archaeon
ATATTCCATTATCTGTTCCGATATAAAAATTATTGGACTCCTGTGGGTCAATAGCAATAGCATTGATCTTCGAGGGTTTTACAAGATCAACAGAATAATCCCAAGGCACATAATCCCATGTGTCTCCATTGTCTTTTGACTGAAGGACATTTCTTCCAAAAGAAGCATAAATAATTGGTTGGCTTCCACTGAATGTCATTATCTTAAATGACTTGTTAAAAACTGTTTTCCAAGTAATGCCTCCATTAGTTGATTTTTTAAGGCCGTCATCAGTATTGGCAAATACCGTTTTACTATCCTCTGGATCAATAAAAATCCCATTAACAGATTCGTTTTTGAGAGAAAACAATGTCCAGTTTTTCCCTGAATCAGTCGACTTGTACAATCCACCGCCTTTATAAGTTTTGCTATTGCTGTCCCAATAAGTTTCCGCACCTAAGTAAAATATATTCGGTGAGTTGTGATCTAAGGCAAAACTAATTCCCCAATATTTAACATCGGCTGGCAGGATACTTATTTTTTCCCAATTTCCTTGAAAGTCAGTCTTATACAAATAATCTGAACCATCACTCCAATTATACAAGAAAATATAAACTAGTTTATTCTGGAAGTCTATATCAAACGCATTTGAATACGAATATGTCCTATTAGGACTACTTAAAAACTTCCAATTCATTCCTGTATTACTACTGTAAGCTATAGAATCACTGCCGCACAGTACTATTTCCATTGGGTTTTTAGGGTTTTGAAAAGCCTTTACAAATCTTTCAAAGTCCCAATGTTCATCGTCTCCGCTTGTTATATGCGTCCAATTATTTTTAAATTTGTAAAACCCATCCCCGGTCTGAACAAGAAAGTCGGGTAAGGTTAAAATAGATATCACCTTGCTCGCATAGATGCCTTCATTCAAGCTAATCCAGTTGTTTCCTATATTTTCTGAAACTAAAACCCCTTTTCTTTCAGTTCCTACAAGAATCCTATTAGAGTTGAGTTTATCAAAGGCAACACATGCACAATAGGGATAAGAAAGAGAATTAGTGTGAAAGTTTGCCATTTGCCAACTCACTCCACCATTTAATGATATATTTAAACGACTTCCTTCTATAACTAAAATTAAATTGGGGTCAAAAGGTGAAA
>CAZIEL010000128.1:1237-3389 GCA_964538165.1 uncultured archaeon
CCATGTTTTTCCAGAATCAATAGACTTAAAAACCCCTCCGCCATAAGTTCCTGCATAGAAAATTGCTGGATTTTTGGGATCTTGTACTATTGAAGTAACATTTCCCCCATAGAGATTAAAATTGTAATCTTTCCATCCTGAAACAAATTGAGAAGGTGAATAAGTAAAAGTGACGACCTGAGACCAACTGCTCTCCAAAGAATCTTCTTTTGATTTTATTCTTAGAAAATATTTTCCTTGGGAGAGGTTCGAGATTATTTCTTCCTTTATTATTGTATCTTTATCGACAATTAAATTAGAAAAATCTTGCTTATCACTAATTTGGAGTCTAAAAGAAGAATACGGAGAAATCCACTTAATCTTAAGTGGTAAAGTTGGGATGGTCGAAGAAGTAGAAGGAGAGATTATGCAAGGAGTAACCGGAGTACTAACGACAGAAATATCACTTGTTTCAGCCTGCAAAACTTCCTTTGTTGAGTAATCCTGTACCCAAGCCGCAATAAAAAAATCATTTGGATTCAAACCTTCTTTCAAATAGAACGGTAATGAAAGGTACAAGCTCCCAGAAGAGTTGAAGTCAATACGACTCCCCATTTCATCAAATAAGTAATCTCTCACAACAAAACGATGGGTTTTTTCTCCGTTTCTACCTTCGTAGTAAACAAGTTTTTCAACAAGAGCAACAACTAACCTAGTGTTTTTGCTATTAACAGGATTTATTACATCCACTTTTACTGACACTGTCCCTATTGACTTTCCTGATTGTATTTGTGGAGTGATTGATATTTCGCATTTTGGAGTAGTTTGAAGTATGCTATTCACTTTGGATTTGTAATTATCGTAATCCGCTGGATGGAACTCAAACATTCCGTTGACAAAAAGCGAGGGAACGCCATTCACACCATAAAGATCGCATCGATTATTTGTTTCCTCCGTATCAAGTCCGTCATCCCAAACCTGGTTTCTGAGCAAAACTACTTTGTCAGATCCCAATTCATCATAGAGTTTGTCAGCATTAGGTCCGTATGCGGCGCAGGGTCCACACCAACTTGCAGTAAACAATTCAACTAAAACCTTTCTTTGTGGCAAGGCATAAATCCTACTAACATTTTTAGGAATTGGAAGGAAAGAAAACACAAAAGACAAAATTAGAATGAACAATAATACTTTCTTCATTACTCACCTCCTGTTAATGTAATATTTATACATTCCTTTTCCTTATTTTTTTCACCAATACAAAACACAAACTCTCCCGTTCCTGCAATACCTGTATGAATAAAAACTTGCACATTGATTTCTTCTTTCGGCTTCAAGGTAATCTCACCATCCTTAAAATAACAAGCATTGCCGATACAAAATTCACTCATCCATCCTTTTGGAGAAGAAATATTGTGTAAGCTTACGGAAAAAGTTGATTCGTAACTGTTATTGTTTCTTATCGGGACTAAAATTTCTTTAGATTCCCCCTGGGTTATTTTAAATAAAAAACTCTCTTCTGAAAGTTGAATAATTTTCTGAGGAAAGATTAATGTAATCAATTCTTGTTCACCGTTCCACAGTACAGTGAATCCCAAATTCTCTGCAATGAATCTTAAGGGTAGAAATGTCCTTCCATTCAAAATAATCGGTTTAACTCCATGATTCTCTTCATCAATCCATATTTCTTTACCATTTACGCTTGCTTTAGGGTTGTCTATCAAAAGAACAATACCAATACTATTAAATAAAATACTTACCTTTTTTTCCTTATCATACCAGGTTATTCGTCCCCCAACTGCCTCTATTAGCGATCTTATTGGCACCAGAGTCCTATTCCAATTATTCAGTATTATAGGAACCGTATTTCTTCCAGGATCAATTTCTTTTTCAGAGCCATTTATAATCATCTTGGGAGACCCAATTTTATACTCAATTTTATACTTTACTTCGTTTTGCTTTCCATAAATAGAGAAATTCTCATAGGATATTACAAAGGGAAATAGAAAACTTACAAGGATTCCAAACAAGATGATAATTGAAAAAAGCAAACGTTTTATCTCCTTTTTCACAAAATACCTCCCTTAACATGAATATTATACCAAAATCATACTCTATAAAATCAATCCCTTGGTAAAACCATTAAAACATTTACTAAATCCCTTCCTGGAGTATA
>CAZIEL010000129.1:0-3384 GCA_964538165.1 uncultured archaeon
ATAAAGGAGAACAACCAACTAAAAATACGAATGAACATTAATTCAGGACAACACAGCTATGTATTCCATTCTCATACTTGGTTTTTTGATGCTTCTTGAGGCTTTTGGCTTTAAATTTCCTTTTTGGTTCTCAACAGTTTTAACATTTATAATTATAATTTATTTCTTTATTAAGTCACATAAAGAAATTCAAATTATTCGTGAAGTAATGAAAGTTGAAAAATCGATAATAAAATAAGTTAGCCCCTAAAATTTAGTATTTTCTCTAAATTAATTACTTATTTTAGAATAGTTATTTTGAAATAATTTCAAGAATAGTTTTTGTGTTTCCTAAACTTGTTGTAATGTCAAGGGTATAACTTCCGGTGAACACTGATTCATTTGGGTTTCTTCTTACAATGCAAGGTATTTTGCGTTTATCTCCTGGAGAAAGATTTTCAAGGGTATAAGCACTTTTATTGATGTCATATATAGAGTTGGGGCAAAATATTATTACTTCATTAGAGTTTGTAGTAATATTGAATGTTACTTCTTTTTGTTCAGTTTTTGAAGTATTAACTAAAAGCAGGTCCAAATCCGCTTCATACACTCCTTTTGTTAAATCGAGGGGGTTGTTTTTCCAAGATACTTGTACTGCGGGGTTTAACATTTCCTCAAGCCAATTTCCAATAGAATTTAATAAAATTGGTCCAAGAAAGAATATTGCTAATAATATTAATACTACTGCTGCTCCATAAATAGCAATTTTCTTTTCTTTATCCAGATTCCACGAAGGTCCTTCGCTCACACTTGGAAGCTCCACTTTTGGGAGTTTTAGTTTTGGGCCATATAATGACATGAATATGATTAGGCGATTTTCCTATTTAAATTTAATTGAAGGAGAGGTTCTGTAGAAATCATTAGTCTGTGATGATTTCTACGTTTACGTGGAAGTCATTTCCTATCTTTTCTACGTTGTATGTGAATGCTTTGATTGTGATTTGTTTTTGTTGGTTGCCTTTTTTCTTGTTATTTGTGTATCCGCCGAGGGTTCTTTTGATTGCCGAATTGATTGCTTCGATTGTTGCACGGTCGCTGTATTTGCCCACTTTGAATAAATCGATTTCTGTGTGATATTTGGAAACATGTTTCTCTTGTTTTTTGGTTTCTTTTCTTTTGCGTGGAGGAATGTGAACTTCAATTCCTCTGTCTCTGCAATATTTTCGATTGCTTGCTGAATCATACCCTTTGTCTGCAAGAATCATTTTTAGAGATCCTGACACCTCTGCAACCATTGGCTTGAAATAATTGGTTTCGTGTGTATGGTCGGAAGTGGTTTTTACGTTCATTATTATCTTTGTGTTATTATCGGTCAAAAACATGGTTTTTGTGAAGTTTTTGACGGTTACACCGTCGATGCGTTTTTGATAATAGTGTGATGGGTTCGTGTTTGAAAATCCTGTTCCGTCTATTGATGCCTCAACATCTTTGAGGTTGAGCAATACTCTGCATGCTCGAACTAATTGTTCGAACAATTGTTTGGGTGTTCGTTGAACAAACTTTTGTAAAGTTGAAAAATGCGGTAGTCGTTTGATGCACAACATTCGTTGAATGTTATTCTCGTCGCATATTTGTACAAACCTTCTGTAAGAGACATTTAATTTTTCTTTGTATGCAACTAGGAAAACCATTAGGATATTTCCGTACATTTTCTTTGAACGAATTGTTTTGGTGTTTTTCACACCAGACAACCAACACAATTCCTCAACCAACTGATAAAAATTACTCACACGAACAGGATACAAAACACCACCAACAATAGAAGGAACTACCTTCTATTTAGCCCTTTATATATCATTTCTACAGAGCCTGAAGGAGAAAATAATTCAAGGCAAGGTGAATAATTGATCATCTTTTGCATCAAATACTCTTGCTCTTACTCCTGCATCAAGCCAAGCATGTGCATAAGAAAAAGCGGCTAGTGAAGTTAGGAGTTTTCCTTGTTCTTTAAAATATTTTGCATCATTAAAGTAATTCTTTGACATGGAAAGAAAATCTTCCGCTACATTTTTTTCTTTATTAGTTAACCCCTTTATTAGTCTTATTTCTTCAAGGGCTTTTGAAGTAAGTTTTTCATATTTTTCTACTTTTTCTTTAAGCTCTTTTTCAGTAACCATTTTTGATTCACTCATTTGATACAATTTATTTTTGCGCCATAAAGGGTTTCTAAACTCTCAATCTCTTTCTCGTTCATTTTTCCCGTAATAATTAAACTTTGGGGGAATATTTGGATTATTTCTTTTGTTTCAAAGATCGCCTTTTTCCCAACAACTATTTTTTGTTTTTCACTAGCCATTCCTATTAGCGCAATGTAGAGAAATTTATTGTCTTCTCCTCTTTTTTTAGATATTTTTTCAATAACCTCGATTCCTTCCATGCAATTCATCATTTTTTGCGGGGTTTGGTCCTTTTTAATATCTAATAAACAAAGCGTGTGTAAGTTTAGTTTTTGATTTTCTTTTATTTGATCATAAAATGATTCTGGTTCAAAATTTGGCAAGTGATAACATACTGTTACAGTTCTGCCAAATTTATATTCATCAAGACCTGATTCTGCTATCATATTGGTAATTGATATTCCGGGTATTATTTTCCATTTTATTCCTTGTTCTTTTGCATCTAACAATAGTTGAATGTGTGTTGTTGCAGTTAATGGGTTTCCAAATATAAGTAAGGCAATATTATTTTTATTAGCGCTAAGTAGCGCAGAATCAAAATATTCTTCAACATCTTTTCTGTTAACTTCTTTAATGTCTCTATTAGTTATTTCTTTTAATTCTTTGGCAAACCCTTCGCTGTACTGGGATGTATAAACTTCCAGGAATACTTGATCACACTTTTTTATACACTCAAGTGCTTCAAGAGTTAAATGGCTCGCTTTAAGTCCAATTCCAATTAAATATAGCATATTATCAATATTGTATTATTTAGAAAGGTTTAATAATTTTAAAATTTGGTTAATTAATATCATGCAAATTAATTCCACTATTGTTAGGCGATTTAAACGAGAAGGACTTAATCCTGTATTAGATCCTCAATTATTAACCCTGCCAAAAAAGAAGAGAAAAGGAGAGCATATTATTTCATTAAAGCCCTCAAAAAGAGCGATTATTGCGGTCAGAAAACTTAACCTTGGAAAGGATTCAATTCTTATTGCTGAATCAGTTATTAATGTCACTTCTAATTCTTCCTTCTCTTCATTTAGAGAACTATATATTGCAGTAATTAATGATTTAAAAAAATTAAAAAAACACCCAAAATATAGAATTAGTCCAGCTTCTGTTTCAAAAGTAATATTGGAGCTTGCTAGTGTTCAGGCCCTTATTCCTAAAAGATATCCCTAGC
>CAZIEL010000130.1:0-3363 GCA_964538165.1 uncultured archaeon
TACTCCCACCGTAAACAAATTTTTTCTTTCTTAAATTAGATTCTAAAAAAATATTTTAAAAAAAATAATTTTTAGTTTATTTTAGTATCTTTGCTTCGTTCCAATATATTCCACTTGGTGTTGGGCAAGCATTTTGTGCATTTACTTGTTCAACTACTTTTTCTAAAGTTACTGTTGCAAAGTCTAGTCCACTGAATTGTATCTTATCGTCAGGTTTTTGTCCAGTTGGGATTGTTGCGCTTGTGCTTGCTGTGAAGAAGTATTTAGCAGTTGCAGTTACAGTTCCGCCGGCAGCATTTCCTTTTGGTATTGCAAGCACTCCTTCTTCAGGATAGTAGTAAATTCCTTTTAATGTTTGTGGTCCTGTTTGTGGAGCAACTTGTATTCCGTAGTATCCGCCAGGTCCTTTTGCATCTTTACCTTTTAATGTTCCTGTTGTAAAGTACCAGTTGATTAATGAAGATGCTGATGAAGATAGTGTTTGTGCCTTATATCCGAATGATGATTCTCCGCCATAAAGTGTTACATCCATTCTTACTGGAACTCTTTTGTAGAATTGCGCTTTGCCAGTTGTTGTGTTTTCTGTTATTACTGCTCCGCCAATTGCATTATCTAAAGCATCCGCTCTAATAACATCGTTTGTAATATAGCCGCTCTTTAGTAGTATGTTGTCTTTTGCTTTTGGAGCATTTGTAACGTCTCCAATTCTCTTTATTTCTACGTTAGCATCATTTTGCTTTGCTTTTGCACATATCTTGTACTTCAATTCAACTGTGTATGCTCCTACTTCAGCAGTTTCTTGCATGAACTTAATATTATATGTATCAAGTGCGTTGTCAACTTCGGCAAATATTCCTTTTGCTGGTTTTTCAAACTTTGTTACTTTTGTTAAGAAAGCATTTGATGCAACTAAATTGTTCAACTTATTTCTGTCTGAACTCATGATTGCAAGTTTGTGTATGTTGTTTAGTTTCGGATTTTCAAGGTATACTCTTTCTTCAGAGTTAATATCTTGGTTAGTCTTTTCTAAAATTCCTTTCTTTAGAACTGAGTGAGTGCTAATCCAGTTCATTGCTTCTGCAGTTATTGTTACAGTTGTAAGTGCTTTATTGCAAGTGTATTCATTTGTTAGAGTGCAAGTACCATTTGCAGTTGTACACCCAGTATCTTGTTGTTTCTTGTCAAGTAACTCAGCCAATTTAATATAATTTGCAAGAGGTAAGTACCACTTTGATGTTCCTACCACTTCCATCATATTCAAGTCTTTGAATTGCTTTGCTAGTTCAGCTTTATTGTCAACTTCAAGTAATATTGTGTCCCCTTCTTTCTTGTATATACTCTCAAGTATTCCTTTCATTGCTGATATTGATAATGTATCACCAGCATTATCTGGGGCAGTCTTAATCATTTCAATTACTTTTGAATCAGTAACTAATTCAGAAGGGATTGTATACTTGTCAACAATAATTCCTTTTGTTAGTTCGCTCTTAAAGAAGTTAATGTCAGCTCCGCCACAAACTTGAGTTGTTACTTTGCCAGCTAGTTTGTATACTTCATTTAGATCAATGCTTTCGTTTCCTTGACATTGTTCTGTTAATCCATTTTCAACCGCTTTTATTAGTCTTAATCTATCGTACATTGCTCCTTCTATTTGGTCAGAGTTACAAAAGTATTGTGAGCAATAATTATCAAGACTGTCTTTATCGATTGATTTTAGAGTTAATTTATTTATTTTGTCAAATCCATAATCAGCTGGCTTTGAGTCAGTTCCGCATGCGTCAGCTGTTCCTGTTGTTCCTTCTGCTTCTTTTATTAGTTGTGCTGCTGATGTTTCTGAAACGTATGCTTTGCATGTTGGGTTGGCTTTTATGAAATCTTCAACAACTTTTTTGATTCCGGCTGTATCAGTTGATTTAATTCCTTTTGTTAAACATTCTTGTTTTACTCTTTCTTGACAGTCACTTGATTGATCTAGTGAGATTGTTGTACAATCCATTCCGGTTGTATATGGTACGCCTTGTTTTGTAAATAGTACTCTTAGTACCCAAGTTAGTTCTTGTGATTCAAAGCTAATGGTTCTGCTTACTTTTGCTGAGATTGGCATTTCTAGTTTTATACAATTTGCAGTCATTTCAGATCTGTTTATTGATAACATTAAGTTTGGTCCTCTTGTGTTCTTAAGTAGACTTCCGGATGCATTTGTTCCAAAGTTTGGTGTTTCTACTACTTTTATTATTGCTCCGCCAGCTTTTTCTGCAGGTATGTTAGTTATTACTTCAATACTGTCAGATAATCCACAATTCTTTGATGCTGTTTTTCCTTTTGAACTGTCTTTCTTTTCACTTTCTTGTTGTCTTGTTTGGAAATACTGGTAATTATACATTGGGTAAATGCTTGTTCTTTGACTTGGTGCTGGCCCTATTTGTAGTGCGGGTGGTTCTGCGATGTGCATGTATACTGTTCCCCCGTTTGTAAACTTTTCATCAGGTATTACTCCTCCAGGCATTCCTCTATCTGACCAGTAGGAGATTAAATCAAGCGCATTAGTATTTTGACAATCTTCTGGTCGAGCATTTGGATCCCCCCAATTAATTGCTGAATCAATTGTTTCTCCAATTCTCCAAATGTCTTCAAGTTCTATTGGGAATTCCATGCATTCTCCTGATCCGTATTGGTTTGTGTAACTAATGTTTAGTTTTCCATAAACATTCATTCTTGCGTCAGCATCAGTCATCCATTGTCTCATATCAAGTATTGTTTGGAATGGTCCGTATGTTCCGCTTTGTGAGTTAAATAATTTTCTTTGTGCTACGTATTCTGAACTTGGGAATACTTGGAAGTCTACTCTTTCAATTGTTCCTGTGTTTCCTTGTGTTGTTGTTCTATACCATGCTCTTGTTCCTTGGATTAATGAACAGTCATTTGTTGGGCAACCAGATTGTTGTATTCCACTTGCGCCAGATCCAATATAATCATAGTAACTTCCGTAAGATCCACCTAATGGGTATGCGCTTGCATATTGACTTTCATATCCTGTTTGTAAATATGGTTGTGATGCGCCAGTATTTGATTTTGGTGCGCTGCATTGTATTGTTGCAACATTGCTTCTTGATAATTGTACTCCTGTATCATAACAGTAGTTGTAAACAGAATATTTTTCTGGTCTTAGTATTACTGAATTTAAACTAATCTTTGTTACATTTGTTTTAATACAATCCGTATCAGTGTCCCCTAATTTTCTTACTGTTACACTTACATCAGCAATTTTTTTCTTTGTTTCTTCTGTTCCGCTTGGTTTTGCATTTACTTTAATATTGTATTTTCCAAGTACGTATCCTGGTTCTACTGTTATTGTATTATCAG
>CAZIEL010000131.1:0-3349 GCA_964538165.1 uncultured archaeon
ATTCATATCAAACCCTTTGTCATTTTATTTCTTAAAGATCAAAGAGATTAAAAAAAATGAAGTACTTGACATAATAATCAAAGGACCAGCAGCTATACCAGTATATCTAAAAATTATAATACCTAAAACACATGATAACATCCCCAATACCAATCCTCCATAGGAATATTGAAAGAGATTTTTACTTAAATTCCTGCTTGTGCATGCTGGAATGGCAACTAAAGCAGCAGTCATAAGTCCTCCTACTATTCTTACTCCTAGAGATACTACAAGTGCGATGCAAATAAGATAAATAAAGTTATATTTTTTCACATCTATTCCTTGAACTTTTGCCAAATCCTCGGAAATGCTGATAAGGATCATTTTTGAAAAGATTTTTTTAGTCAAGACGAAAACGATTAAACATAAAGTCATAATCACGATTGTAACACAAAGGGATATTTTGGAAACATCACCAATTAATGCAGGTACAGTTTTTTCTTCAGGAAGGAAAAGAAAAGTAATCCCTACCCCCGAAGCAAAAACGATAGCCGTCAAAGCCTCCATAGGTAATTTTGTTCTCAACTCAAATAACCAAATTAAAGTTATCCCTAATATAACAAAAGGAAAAGCACCAAGTGAAACATCGAAACCAAAGATAAGAGCTAATGCAATACCAGGCAAAGTTAAATGCCCAAGAGGTCCAGCCACCAAAGCCATTCTTTTTGATAACATTAGGGTTCCCAGATATCCAGATACACCTCCGATAAAAGCTCCCATTATCAATGCTAAAATAAACTCCATATCAATCACCATGACTATGTTTATAAAATTTCACCCCTGTACCATAAAGTTTCTCTAGACTTTTTGGTGTAAGGACGTCTTTTGGTCTACCATAACATAACTTCTTTTTATTTAAACATAACACATTATTGGCATGTTCCCAGACAATATTCAAATCATGGGTAACTAATAAAATACTTAGATCACCTCTTTCCCAGAATTTATGTAAAAGTGAATAGATGGTTTCTTGTCCTCCTATATCAATTCCAGAAGTTGGTTCATCAAAAAGCAAAACAGAAGGTTTATCAACTAAAGCCCAAGCAATCATCATTCTTTGAAATTGTCCTGTAGATAATTCCCCATATTTTCTTTTAAGCAAAGATGAGTCCAACCCAACTTCTTTAAAAATCTCTAATATCTTTTTCCGAGAAACCTCTTTGAACTTGAAAAATTCTTCAATGCTTAAAGGTGGTAAATCTTTCCTTTGAAACAATTCTTGCGGAGGAAGATAGCTAATATTTTTTGTGTTCCAAGAAATTTTACCCTCATAAGGTATGATATTCAAGAGAGCTCTTAGCAAAGTAGTTTTTCCTGCACCATTTGGACCTAGAATTATTAAAACTTCACCTTCCTTTACATCAAAGCTCAAGTCTTTAATCATTTCTTCTCCATTGAACTTTACATTCAGATTTTTTACTTGTAAAATAACTTTGTCCTCCCTTCTTCTGATACCCCCTAATTCATTCATCTATATTACCCTTTTTACCGATTTTAAGTCCAAGTTCAAAAGCCTTCAAATTATTCTCTAACCCCTTTGGCAAACTGTATTTTATAGATTCATATAGATTTTTTTCCTTCAATGGAAGTAATCCCAAACCAACACTAATTCCAACCAATATTGTATTTCCAAATATTATATCACCAAATTCCTTTTCAGCAATTTTATGAACATCAAAAACATGAGCATTTTTTGCAAAAGTTTTTACTCTCTCAAGAATTTCATCTAAATTTGGATAGGGAATTTTAAGAAGATTGGAATAAATTGGGATATAAGGATAATCGTTTATAACAAAACTAGTCTTGTTTTTCCTGGCATAGTAAATTGCTCTTAGAGCCTCTAATGGTTCGAACGCAATTATAAGATCAGCATTAGCTTGCATTGTTGTTGGTGAGGATACCTCATTTTTTGTTCCAAACCTAACAAAAGTAGGTATATTTCCACCTCTTTGAGACAAACCATGCAATTGAACACCTCTAAGAGAATACCCTTGTATTTGTGCTGCTCTTGCTATTATTACCCCTGTTGTTAAAACTCCCTCTCCACCAATACCTGTTAACATAACATCAAATTTCATTCCACAGCCTCTTTATTGATTGCTTTAATTTTTGCTTCAGGTGGTGCTATTTGCATACAAACACCACATCCCTGACATATTTCAGGATCTATTAGATATTTTCCCTTTTCTTTGATTATAGCAGGACACCCAAAGTTTTGAACAAGTTCCTCGATACTTTTTGATTTCTCATTCTCAATCCTGAATTTTGGAAGAGACTTTCCTAATAATCTCATTTTTCTTCTGGTTAATAATCTGCATTCCCCTCTACTAACTAAAACTCTAAGACCTTTAATTTTTTTTAATTCTTCTAAATTTTGTATTAATTGTTTTTGATTAAATGAATTTGCAACTCTCACCTCAGCCCCAAGGGCTTTAGCAACTTCTTCTATCTTTATTGGATTTACTTTTTCGTTCATCCCAGTAAATCCTGATCCTGGATTAGGTTGATGACCAGTCATTGCAGTAATACTATTATCCATCACAATAATCAATGGGGCTTTACCATCATTGAATTTGATATTTGCTATACCAGGCATACTTGCATGGAAGAAGGTTGAGTCACCTATAAACACAACAATATCTTGATCAGTCACCTTTGTTATACCGTGGGCTAATCCTAAACTCGCTCCCATACTGATGATAAAATCTTGCATCTCAAATGGTTTAAATACTCCTAAAACATAACAACCAATATCTCCAGCATATATAGTTTTATCGCCAAAAACTTTTTTAACAGCATAAAATGTTGATCTATGTGGACAACCAGGACAAAAAATTGGTTTTCTGGGGGGAAGATTTTTTAGTATTTTATCAACTTCTTTTTTGTGAAGATTGAAATTTATCCCAAATTTCTTTCCAAATATTTTTTCTAAAACAGGAATAATTATTTCAAGATTATACTCACCTGACCTTGGAAGTAGATCTTTACCATGAACAATAAGATTTGGATTAACATCTTTTGCAACTTGTTTAACAAAATCCTCAATTATCGGTTCAAGTTCTTCTAAAACAAGAACAACTTCTTTACCTTTAATGAAATCTATTACAAATTCTTTTGATAGTGGATGAGTTAAACCAAACTTCGCAATTGGCGCATTTAATTCCATTTCTTCCAAAGCTTCTTTAGCATATTCAAAACAAACACCAGAACTTATTATTCCTATATCTCCGTTTTCACCAAAAATCTCATTAATTTTTTTACCATATTTTTTTTCTATTTGTTCGAGTTTTTTATCTAATCTTTTATGAAG
>CAZIEL010000132.1:0-3337 GCA_964538165.1 uncultured archaeon
CTTAAAGGATGGTTCTGCGGAGTATTTTATTGGCAAGTCTCTTGAGTTTGATAATAATTATTTTTCACTTAATGTGGCTCTTTATCCAAAGTCAGTAGTGTCATTACAAAGAATTGATCTTAATTTGAGGGCGAGTGGGGATCTTAATTGGGTTACTTTTAGTGAATCGAGTGGGTCAATTCAACTAAACTTGATTTATGTTGATGACTCAAATACCTTTTCTTTAACGAAGAATATTTCCCCGACTGCTCTTTCTTCATTGACTCTTGGGTATTTGGATTCTAATTATTCAATTAACTTTGGTTTAATTGATCCAGCTAAGAACAATTCTGTTCTAATTCAAACTAATTCTACTCATCCGCTAAATTATAGTTTAGCAGCATATTACTCAACCCAGTTTGATCTTGAGCCAATTTTGATTAATGCTTATTTACATACAGCTCACTCAAAATCCGATACTAATTCAATGCTTTATTTAAGAAAGTAGTTTGAAGTTTAGTTGTTTTGATTCTCAGTATTTAATCTTCTAATTAGGTTTGTCTCAGGTTACGTTCTTGCTTTCGCTAGGAGATTTTTTAAAAAAAAGAATAGGAGGAAGAGCTTTTTTTGCTCTTCTCCTTAAAGGTTATTTTAGCATGTTCCTACTAGGTCAGCTGCTCCAGATTGTGTTTTGTGACTAATATTTGGTGTATTGAAATCAATTTTGATTCCGTCTTTAGCTATTGAGTATTTGTTACCTGCAGAGCATGTTCCAACTGTTAGAGTGAATGTTACATTCCTTGTTCCTCCAGGTGGAATTCCTGTTATTCCTGGGTAATTCACATCAGTAGCATTGAATCTTACAGTGTTAAGATCTAAAGTTTCAGATGAGTTATTCTTCATAACTAATGTAATTGCATTTTCATCTCTTGACCAGTCTACTACTGAGAATGGTTCTGCTGATTTCCATGCTGTTTTTGCGGTAGCGTCAGGGATTCCTGATCCTTGTTGCATTACTTGTAATAGTAATCCTACAACTACTAATGCAATAACTACAACAATCGCAATAATCACTAAGTATTCAATTGTACCTTGTCCTCTTGTCTTCATTGTCAAACCTCCCTTTAAGTTAACGTTGATTAATACACTATTTTGTAGTATTTAAATCATTCGCTTTGCTTGGCTTTGTAGATTAATGTTAAAGTCGGGTGGTCTGTAGATTAATAAAGGACTTAAGACTTAGTAACTATATGGTCCATTCAAACGAACGAGGCAGAGCATTAGAATATGTTATTGCTATTGAACTTGAGAGTTTTGTAAAAGATACGTTAAAATTGGGAATTATTTCGACAGAAACAACTAAGCGTCTTAATTTAAGAGATAAGGCTTATTTTGACGCTTTGGATGCTCCAACCAAGCAGGATTTTATTTTGTGTTCAAGGACATTAACTAACTGGATATATTCTGAAGGTTGGTTTTCTTCAGCAAACCATATTACTATTGATAGATTTGGGGATGAAAAAGCTAAACAAGCTGACCCTACTGACATTCAAATTGGAATATCGGGAAAAGATGGTTCACTTGTTCTAAAAAATTTGTCTTTAAAACATCACCATGATGCGTTGAAACACCCAAGACTTCCATCCTTAGCTCAACAATGTGGATTTAGTAAAGGCTGTAAAGAAGATATACAATATAGAAAACAATATGAAAAACTTTGGTTAAACTTTGGGAGCAAGGTAAAAAAATTAAACAAAAAAGTAAAGAAATACGAACAGATTGAGTCTGAATTAAAATACAAGAACTTATACGTGCCTCTAATGAAGTGTACTAATGCATTTCTATTAAAACAGTCAAATAATTCAAAAAGCGCCAAAGCACTATTTGAGTATCTTGTTGGCAAAACAAATTACATTGTAATCAAGAATGATAAAAAAGAGCTGTTAGTAAAAGACTTTTCAAGCATTACTTTTCCAACTTCTTTTTCTATAATTTACCCTTACAAAGAGAAGGGTAATGACCCACGAAGCTACTTTTTACTCGAGTTTGATAATGGCTGGAAAATAAGAGTGAGAATTCATAATGCAAGCAGCAGAATATTTAAGTCAAATGGAAAAGTTTTTGCAACCGAAAAAATGGACCCTATATGCATAAACTTAGAAAATGTAATAACGATTAAGAAAATAAAAAAAAAGTTAACTTAGGTCAGCTATTATTTTTTTTGCTATTACTTCCGCTAATTTCACAGGCACGGCATTGCCTATCATCTTGTATCCATCAGCTATATTTGTATAATAAAAGATAAAATCGTCAGGAAATGTCTGAATTCTTGCGCATTCCCTAACTGATAATCTTCTGTGTTTTGGATTTTCTCCCTCAAATTTCCATTCATCAGGTCCAACATTAACCATTTTAGCAGAACTTGGGTGTAGAGGCGCATGTCTTCCGCCTGCTTGTATTGTGAATGAGGGTTCATCCCAATTTTTTCTCCTATTCCTTGACATGTAAATGGTTGAAAACCCTCCATTCATGTGTTCTTGGTTTGAAAATTCAAGTTCATCATTAGTTTTATTTTTTTCTTTTGCAGGAATTGATTTTGGTAAATTCCCAATGGCTTCTTTTAATGAAACCCACTTTGGTTTTGTTTTTCCAGCTTCTGAATGTGTAGGTTCTGGAAACTCAAAATTAATTCCCAATTCTTTTCTAAATCCAACTACAATTACTCTTTTTCTTTCTTCAGGAACACCGTAATCCGCGGCATTGAGTAATTTGTAAGTTACATTATACCCCACATTTTCAAATTCTTTAATAATATTTTTGAATGTTGGCAAATGTGTTTTTGATATGATTCCAGGAACGTTTTCTGCTAAAAAGAATTTTGGTTTTTTATCTTTTAAGATTCTAATGTATTCGTAAAATAATTGTCCTCGTTTATCTTTGATTCCTCGCATTTCCCCGGCAAGGCTCCAGCTTTGGCAAGGCGGTCCACCAATAAACCCATCTGCGTTAGGAATTTCTTCAGATTTGACTTCAACAATGGAGCGCCCGTCAATTTTTACGCTGTGGTTTTTTTCAAAAGTTTCCCAACACATTTTATCAAAATCATTTGCATAAACCATCTTGAACCCGACATTAGTAAAGCCAAGGTCTAACCCGCCACAGCCAGAAAAAAGAGAAGCAATTTTCATAACTAACTTAGTCATTAATTGCTTTTAAAAGGTTTTGGGAGTACTTTGCCGCACAGAATATCTATTTTATTTATTTTCTTAATAGATAATTTGACTGCGGCAAAACACCAAAGGGAAGTTTAAAAACAATTGAATGTATAATTATTTTTACCATAAGCATAATATTAAAT
>CAZIEL010000133.1:0-3296 GCA_964538165.1 uncultured archaeon
TAAAGGACAGGACTCAATCATCAGCAGAAGAACCCTTATTTGTTACCTATGGGAGCAAAAGCCAAGGAGAACCCTTACATCACGCCTGCATAAATCGTGCTATTGGGCGCGCTGCAGAAAGAGCCGCAGTAAAAAAACACGTTTACGCCTACTTGTTTAGACACTCAAGAGCATCCTACTTAGCAAGTAAAGGTCTTAGTGAAGCCCAGCTTTGTAATATTTTTGGGTGGGAAATTGGTTCAAGACAAGTACGAACATACGTTCACCTATCCGGAGCACAAGTAGAATCAGCATACAAAAAACTCTATGGAATACAAAAACCAGACGCTCCAGAACAGCAATTAATTCAATGCCAAGTATGCGGAGAATCCAACTCAGCTACAAACGAAACCTGTCAACAATGCTACAACCCCTTAACAATACAAGGCGCTTTGAAAATAAAACAAGAAAAAGAAGTAATCCAATTTGACAGAGACGTAAGCCAAAAAGTATTCGCAGAAGCATTCAAACTAATCGCAGGACAAAAACTTACGCCCGAACAAGCACAACAAGAGGCAATCAAAATAATCGCAAACCAGATCAAACAAAATAAAGGAGATGGGTGAGCCAAACCACAAAAAACCTTAAAGATAGTTTAAAATACTTTAATATACAATTTAAGATATGAAGATTATGGAACTCAAAGAACTTTTTGAACAGGAAGAAAGCGAGACGCTTGAACGCAAAACAAGCATCGCTGACCAAAGCAGTATTGGGCATACTGCTTGTGCATTTGCTAACCAGCCTCAAGGTGGATTTATTTTAATTGGAATAGATAAAAACGGGTTAATCCAAGGTATTCAAAAAAACAAGATTGATGAAATAATGCAAAAACTCGCTAACACTTTTCAAAACTGCCGGCCAACACCAAAAACAGAATTCAAGACGATTGAAAAAGAAGGAAAGTTTATTTTATCAGTAAGAATAATTCCCTTGAGCGATGAATACGCCTGTTTCTACCAAGGAAAAGTTTATGTTAGAACTGGCAGCACAACAAGAGTACTCAATGAAACCGAATTAATTGAATATTTGCGAATCCGCCAAATCCTTAGCTTTGAAGACGCCCTATCGGACGCAACAATCGATGACCTAGACTATTCAAAAGTAAAAGAATATTTACGATTAAGAAGTGAAAAAAATGATCATGACGAAAAAAATACTCTGCAAACACTTGGACTACTAAAAGGACCAAACAAAGAAACTCCAACCAACCTTGCATTGCTCCTTTTTGCGAAAAACATTGATAAGTATATACCACAAGCAGAAATCAGATTAACTCGATTTAGTGGAAAAGAACCAATAAACATAGCCAACTCTCAAAGAATAAGCACAACCATCATTGACGCGATAGAAAAAACTGTCGGATTCATCCAACTTAACACAACCCAAAAAATAGAAATTGAAAACATTCGCCGAACAGAAAAAACCGAATACCCTGCCCAAGTAATAAGAGAAGCCGTAATAAACTCAATCGGACACAGAGATTACTTTAACAAAAATGCAACACAAGTAAGTATTTTTGATGACCGAATTGAAATAACCAACCCCGGAACTTTGCCAAAAGGACTTCCCTTCTCTGAATTAGGTAAAATATGCATTCATCGAAACCCACGTTTATACCAACTATTAAGTCATGCAAAATATGGTGAAGGGCTTGGAACAGGTATCCCCAGAATGGTCTCCGCAATGCGCGAAAAAAAACTTCCCGACCCTCTTTTTGAAGAAATAGGAAACTTTTTCAGAGTGATTCTATATAATGAAAAAAGTGCTCAAAAAATAAAACAATTAAAACTACCAACCTTACAAGAAAATGTTCTAAAAATCGTGAGCGAATCAAAAAGCGCAAAGGCCAGAATAATTGCGGAAAAATTAGGGTACTCTTTACCCCCTATTTTATCCAGCTTAAAAGAATTACAAAAACTAGGGTTAATTGACAAAAAAGGAAAAACCCGGGGCGCATATTATATAATAAAAGAAACAAAAAGTTAAAGATACTTAAAGATAAGTTAAAGATACTCTTTAAGATTTATAGATTCATTAAAATAAATCAAATTTTCCCATCAAAGAATATTTTTTTGGTCATCCAAATCAATCACTACTAATTGATGTCCGTTTTCTTTGTTTTGCCCGAAAGTAATAGCATATCTTTTGTGAGGGCAATATTTTTCTCCAACATAAAGTTTTGGAACATGAATTAAGTATTGGTAATCTCTCATCCCTTTACCTTTCAATCGCAATTTATTATAAGTCTTGAGATTTTCTTGGCACAAAAATAATATTTTTTCAGCAATTAAATTAATGTTAATGGATTCTTTTTCTTCCACAAAGTCACCTCAGGAATAGTGCTTAATTCTTCATATTCGTTTAATGCAATCTCGTGCTCAAAAGGAATTTCTACCCCACTTCGTTTTAATTCCCTTAAAACTTCAGCACATATTTTTGAAATCATTCATCTCACCATTTGACTAAAAACTTCTCTATCCTTAATCTCTTCTTTTAACACCTTTTCCAAGGACTTTTTGATCCCAGGGAGTTTTGCGATTAAATAAGATAGTACTAGGTTTGAGTGCATTTTGTCGCAATTGAATGCTAGAGTTGAGACTTTGTCTCTTCCGTCTGGTTCTATTTCGGATAGTAATAGGACTCCGCAGGTTTTTCCGTCCAGTAATCGGTTTATGTTATCAAAGACTTTTTGTCTGTCAAATCCTGCTTTGACGGGTTTGTTCTTTTTCAGCAAATTTTGGATTCGTGTGTTCATTTATCTCACTTAAGAATTCTCTTGCTGTTTGGGTTGCTTAAAAACTTTTAGTCCACCATTTCCGGAAAAAACGGAAAAATTCCGCAAAAAACGGAATCCGTGAACAAACCATTTATATATCACGGGAGCAGGAAGAAGATTTTACGAGAAACTTTTTGTTTCTCGAGGAGGAAGAGAAGATGAAAAAAAGTTTAGCAATATTCACAGTTCTGTTACTAGTATCACAATTCGCTTTTGCGGCTAGTGTATCAGACATCACCGCACCCATAACAAAAATCTATGACCTAATCAAAGGAGTTGTTTCAATAATCGGAGTAATTGCTATCACGATTGCTGGAGCACTATACATGTTCTCAGGATCCAACATCCAATCAAGAGAAAACGCAAAAAGCATGGTCTCATTCGCCATAGTCGGATTAGTCCTAGTCTGGATAGCACCAGTTCTCGTGGGGTACTTAACAGCACCAATGTAAAGGAGGAATGATTGTGATAAAATGGT
>CAZIEL010000134.1:0-3184 GCA_964538165.1 uncultured archaeon
AAACAAGTTTACAAAATAATTGAAGTTGTTAAAGTAAATGATTTAACGAACAACAGCATCATTCGCGAGCATTGCTTAATCAAGGTTAGTTCTACAGAGTCAAACCGAAAAGACATCCTTAACTTCACTCAGCTTAATGGGGCCCAAGTGCTTGATGCTAACCATAAGAGCATTATTGTTGAAATTGTCAGCGAACCAGAGAAAATTGACAAGTTTGTTATGTTATTAAAACCTTTCGGAATAAAAGAATTAAGTAGAACGGGGATTAATGCGTTAGCGAAATAACAATTTCGCTAGATGCAAATAACAATTTGCAGAATAGCAAAGTGAAACTTTGCCTAAAGGAAAATCGCAATTTTCCGAATGGCGCAATAGTTTCGCAAGATGCAAATAACAATTTGCAAGATTGCTAAATAAGTAATAAAGTTACGAGGAAATGAATATGCCACGAAGAGTATTACTTGGGGGAGAAAGAACCAAAGCAACAACAAAACTACTTCGGTTAAACCGCAAATCAAAGGCCATGGCTAGCTTGGGATTAATTAATCTCAAAGCAAATTCTGCTGAAGCAAAAAAAAGTATTCAGATTGCCCAAAAAGAGACGCTGCTCTTGAGTGCGAATGGCCCAATGGTGGGCGTAGAGTATGCTAGAAGAAAAATGTTAGCGCAATTTGCAAATAATAGACGGAAAAAGCTCAATTTAGCAAGAGCAAAAAAATTGTAAGTACAAAAACAGAAACTAAGAAAATTATTTTTATCAAGGAGTGTGTTAGAATGAAGGTATATCAAGACAAGGACGCAAAACTAGAAGTACTAAAAGGAAAAACTATAGCTGTAATTGGTTATGGTGCGCAAGGGCGAGCTCAGGCACAATGTATGCACGACTCAGGACTTGATGTAGTAGTTGGTGTTAGAGTTGGCGGTAAAAGTGATATACTTGCAAAACAAGACGGACTAAAAACACTCTCCGTTAAAGACGCAGCAGCAAAAGCGGATATTGTCCACATTTTAATCCCTGATGAAGTTCAGGCAGAAGTTTATGCTAAAGAAATTGCACCCTCAATGAAGAAAGGAAAAACCCTCTCTTTCTCTCACGGATTCAATATTGCATTCAAAAAAATTGTTCCAACAAAAGATATTGATGTAATAATGGTTGCACCAAAATCTCCAGGAACTGAAGAAAGAAAAAGATACTTAGAAGGATTTGGAGTACCAGGACTTTTAGCAGTTTATCAAAACCCCAGTGGAAAAGCAAAAGAAAATGGTTTAGCAATGGCTAAAGCTTGCGGATTCACTAGAGCAGGAGTAATTGAATGTACTTTCCCACAAGAAACTTACGAAGACTTGTTCGGAGAAGAAGCAGTTCTTTGCGGAGGACTTGCAGAACTCGTTAAAGCAGGATTTGAAACATTAACAGAGAGAGGATACCCTCCCGAAATGGCTTACTTTGAATGTCTGCACGAAATGAAGTTAATCGTGGATCTTGTTTACGAAGGAGGAATTCCTCACATGCTTGACGTCGTGTCGAACACAGCATGCTTTGGAGCCGTGACGAGAGGTAAGAGAATAATAACTCCCGAAACTAAAAAAGAAATGCACAAGATTCTTGACGAAGTGGAATCGGGCCAGTTTGCAAATGAGTTTATTGCAGAATATAAATCCGGTTTCAAGAATATGGAACGAATGATAAATGAAGAACGAAATCACCCAATCGAGACTGTTGGAAAAGAAATTAGAGCAATGTTCAAAAAGAAGTAGTAATTTTCAGAAGACCAAGCACTTGTTTGCTTGGTTCTTCTTTTTTATTTTTAATTATTTTTTGATTATACTTGAGCACTATTTCTAGAACCTCATTCTTTTCTACCCCTTCCAAATACTTTGTAACTCCAGAAATTTTCATTCCTGGAAAAAATCCCCCAATTTCCTTAAATTGAACAATTTTTTGAACTTTTCCCGTAGTTAAATGCCCCAAACCAGACCAAGTGTTTTTGGCACTATGTGGATTCAAGCAAATACCGATGTCCTCTGACAATTGTTTCACACAATGACTTAAAGACGGATTTGCGCATGCAATCTGAAGTTTTGGGTGTTTCCCAGTATGCCCAATGTATCCCTCTGCAGAAGCATAACTTCGAAAAGCAGTTTGTTTTTCTAACAAAGAAGATTTTTCCAAGTATTTCATGTGTGGTTGTGTTTCAGTCAAAAAATCTTTGGCCGATTGGTGCTTTGCAGGTTCTGATTTAAATGACCCGCCCAAATTCAACAATTCTGTTGTCGCAGTTTTTGAAATAAAACTTGTTTTGTAACAGCCTTCACCATTAGAATCATAAAAGTAACCAGATGGTAATAACCCGTATGAATAATACACCGCATCAGCAAAAATATTGTGTAAACTAATGCACTGTCCATTTAACCAAAATTCTCTTGTATTTCCCGAACCATCACTTTGCAACAAAGGAAGAATTATTGCTTTTCTCAAATCAACTTTTTGTTCAATCAATTGCGGAACAATTTTAGTTAAAGGAAATTTTAGCTTACATTCTTTTTTGTAACTATAAAAAGTATTCAAGAACACAACTAATGCTTTAGAATTTATTGTTCTAAAAGATTTTAGAAAATTAATTTTTACATTAAACATTTTGCTTATCTGCCCAAGGTCTTTTTCAGAAGCATTTAGACTAATTTTGACAACGCGATTATTTTCTGGCTTTAAAAAAAGGATTATATCTTCTAATTGGGGATATTCGCGTGGCAACGTGATTTCCTTTCGGTTTCTAGAAAATTTAATTGAGGGAATCATTGAACAAAACTCAGGATATTTGCCACACAAAGCCGCCCATTTGATTAATTTTGGCAGGGGAATTCCAACTTCATCACGTTCGTAATTCATTAATTGAAATCTACTCGTCAAGCCAATTTCATCAACAATCTTTTTTTGAGAGATTCCTGCATTTGTACGCCATTGTTTGATTAGTTTTCCTAATCCAAAAACTCGCACATTTAATTTAGTAAAATCAAAATATTTCGCATTTGTTTTGGGAACAATCGTTTCTCTCCAAACAGTCGTTTCAGAAAAAATTGAGTTCATAAAAAGATTGTTTTTAGTTTATTTATATTACTTTGGAGAGTGGACTCTGGGACAAAACTTTATAAAGGGTCGATTTTTAGGTGTTGTGCGGAGAAA
>CAZIEL010000135.1:0-3177 GCA_964538165.1 uncultured archaeon
GTTTTGGGTTGTGTGATGCAGTAATCATAATGCCCACTGCAGTATGTGTTCTTGAAGCAAAGTAAAGTGCAGGAGTAATTGTTAGGCCCATTAAGTGAGTTTTAATTCCTTGGCTGGTTGTGCCTTTTATTATTGCATCATAGAGTTTTGCGCTTGAGGGTCTAGAGTCCATTCCAACAATAATTTCTTTTGGGTTTAGTGCTTTTACTATTGCTTTTCCTAAATTTTGAGCAAATTGTTCATTAATTTCAGTAGGATAAATTCCGCGTATATCATTATCTCTAAAAGGGCTAACTTTGTTTTCTTGGAGTTGAGTGTTATTTAAGAGTTGTGCGGCTTCATTGTCAACTATTAGCTTGGCATTTTTATGTTTATTTAAAACTGAGATTGGCCAATTTAAATAATTATCATTTTGTTTTGCAGATAGTATCGCACGAGCTTTTTCTTTTCCAAATGCGAGAACAATTATTTTTTTTGCACTAAGAATTGTTTTTAGCCCAAGAGTTATTGCGGAGTCAAAATTTTTGTTGTATTGTTGCTTGTATTTTTGGATAGTTTGGTAACTCAAATTAACTTTTCTTGTCAAAGAATCATTTTTGCTATTTGGTTCATTAAATCCTATGTGTCCATTTATTCCTACTCCTAAAATAACTAAGTCAATTTTTTTGTTACTGGCTACATTTTCATGTTCTTTACAAGTAATACTGGGGTTAATAGTTTTGATAAAGTGAATATTTTCTTTTTTGAAATTTGTTTTATTGAACAAGTTTTTCTCTAAGTAATATTTGTAAGTATCTTTTTTTTTAACTCCAATTAATTCATCAAGTTGGATGAATGTTGTGTTTGAAAAATCTATTTTGCCTTTTTTGTATTCTGCGGATATTAAGTGGTATAGTCCTAATGGGGTTTGGCCTGTTGGGGTAACAATTGTAGGATTATTGGTGCTTGTTATTACTTCGCGGAGTTCTTTGAAAACATATTCGTTTGCTTGTTTTTGAGTTTTTACTATTATTTCCATGCTTATTCAATGTTTTTTTTCTTTATTAAGTATTACATATCAAAATAAAACAATTTTTTAAGGGTTGTTTGGTCTCTTCTGGTTTAGGATTAGCTTTAAATATCTCAATTTGTTTATCATTGCAGGTTGTTTACTTAATGGTTGAAGTTATTAGGCATGGGGTAATTCTTCAAGCAAGTCATCATTCTTTTGAAAATCAAGCAGTTTTGAATCCAACTTGTGTTCAGATTGGAAAAACTGTTCACATGTTTTATCGTGCAGTTCATTCAGACAACCATTCTTCAGTTGGTTATTGTAGATTAAAAGGTCCAACAGAGGTTGTTTATCGCTCAAAAAAACCTGTTTTAGTTGCTTCTGCTCCTCACGAGAAACATGGAATAGAAGATCCAAGAGTTGTTTTTGTTGATGGAACCTATTATATGTTTTATAGTGCTTATGATGGACTTAGTTGTGTTGTTTCTTATGCGACTAGCAAGGATTTAAAAAATTGGACAAAACAAAAAATTATTTCTCCGACTTTTACATATGATGAACTCGGGAATATTTTTCGTGAACGTACTTTTAAATTAAAAGAAAGATATTTGTTTTTTGATGAGTACTTTGAAGCGACTGTTGGAAAGAAAGTGTTAGTGTGGGAAAAAGATTCATTTATTTTTCCAAAAAAGTTTAAAGGGAAATTTGCTTTAATTCACAGAATTCTTCCTGATATTCAAATAGCTTATTTTAAAAACTTTAAAGAATTAAATAAAGAATATTGGAGAAAATATGCGCATAATTTAAAAAAATATATTGTTCTTGAGCCACAATATGGTTTTGAATCAAGAAATATTGGTGGGGGTGTGCCTCCAATTGAGACTGAAAAAGGATGGCTAATGATTTATCATGCAGTTGAAGACTCAAATCAAGGAAAAATATATCACGCTGCTGCTGCGTTGCTTGATAAAAATGATCCAACAAAAGTTATTGGGAGACTTGAAAAACCATTATTTTCTCCGACCGAGTTGTATGAAAAGCAAGGGGATGTAAATAATGTAGTTTTTCCAACAGGCACTGCTTTGTTTGGGGATCGGCTTTACATATATTATGGCGCAGCAGACAAAAGAATTGCGGCAGTTTCAGTTAGTTTAACTGAACTACTTGCAGAACTAGATCATGCAACCAACCCAAAATATCTTTCAGAAATTATTTTGAAAAAAATTCCAACTCACTTTGTTGATTCATCAAAAATTTATTCTTGTGATAAATGTAATTTAAAACCATATTATTTGGCGCTTGGTTGGTTGTTAAGAGATGGAAAAATTTCTGTTCATCAACGTCAAGACAAGCTTTTTGTTAAGCTTAAAAAGTAATAGACGTATTATTTATAGTAATAATTGGGGTTATTCGAAGGGATTATTTTGTCAAATGGAAGTTGGGTTTTATTTTTGGGGACTTATCCCCCTCGTGAATGTGGAATTGCTACTTTTACTCAAGATATTTCGAAATCAGTTGAGGTTCGTTTTTCTGGAGCAGTTAAATCAAAGATTGTTGCACTAAATAAAAATGGGACTAGTTATTACAATTATCCAAGCGAAGTAATTTTAGAAATTAAGGATAATGATATTTCTGATTATATTAGGGCTGCAAAAAAAATTAACCGAATGAAATCAGTAAAACTAATTAGTATTCAGCACGAATTTGGAATTTTTGGCGGAGAATATGGGAGTTATTTAATAACTTTCTTGGAATTGTTAAAAAAGCCTTCAATAATTACTTTTCATTCAGTTCTTCCAAAGCCTGATAATATTATGCGAAGTGTTGTTCGTTCTTTAGCTGAAAAATCTAGTGCTATTATTGTAATGAATGAACTGGGAGTTGATATTTTAAGAAAAGAATATGGGCTTAGAAGTGAGATTAGAGTTGTTCCTCATGGTATTCCTGATGTTGAATTAATTTCTCCAATAGCTGAAAAAAAGAAACTTGGTTTTGAAGATAAGATTATTTTGTCTTCATTTGGAATGATTAGTTCTGGAAAAGGATATGAGTATGTAATTAATGCTTTGCCAAAGGTAGTAAAACTTTTTCCAAATGTTGTATATTTGATTATTGGTGAAACGCATCCAGTGGTTAGAAAAAATGAGGGTGAAAAATATAGGAATTCGTTAGAAGAACGAGTAAAG
>CAZIEL010000136.1:0-3145 GCA_964538165.1 uncultured archaeon
CTATTATTTACTGAAAAGAGTGCGCCCTACAATATGCCTATTGTTCTTGAAGTAATGGTTAATCCAACTGCAATAGGAAGTGCAAAATTATCTTGGGAAGCTTTCTTTGGGAGCGAAAAAAGTTTACTTTACTCAAAAGAATTTAAGGTTGGTGAAGCATTTTGTTTTACTGATTGTCCAGCATTTGTTTTTGAAAACTACTTAAAATGGAATGATAATAATTGGGTCCCAATTGATGATTCGGTGCAAAAAATACAAATTGGTGATACTTACAAACTAATGACAATTGTACAAAATATGACTGATAATGAATTTAGTCCTTCTAATTTAGTTTCAGAGGTCCAAGAAACAGGCAGGCCAATCATTTCAATTGCGCCTGATGCTAACTTAACACGACACGAAGTTAGATTAGATCCGCTTTCAAGAACTAGTGCAGTGGAAGATAATTTGACTCCCAAAAAAGCGGCTTATGGTGCGGCCATAATTAAACAAAAAATGGAAAGATTTGAGGGGGGAAAAGATATTTTGTTAAGTAAAGTTGGAAATAATTCTCAAACAAGATTTGAGGTAAAAAGTAAAAATAAATTATCTATGACTATAGTTGCCACAAGCGCATTAAATACAATTTATGAAAAATCAAGTTATCCTTTCTTTTTAATAAAAGTAATTTCTGAAGTGGCAGCAAGTGGGTCAAAAAATCCAGTAAAAGCAAATTGGAGAGCAACAATTAGTGGAGAATCATTTAATTGTAGAATGATTGGATCTTGTTCTGGACAAACTGACGAGAATGGAACTGAAGTATTTAGTTTTGATGCAACTACACTAGTTGCTGGCACAAAAATTGTTTTTGAAGCAATAGATGCGGAGAATTCTGAACCTGCAAGACTTGAAGTAGAAATAACAAAACCATTTCCTGATCCGCAACCACAAGCACCTGAATGTGTTTCTGTTTGGGTAGGGGGGGTGGAAGCAAATTCAGAACTAAACCCAACACTAAATGCAAATATTGATTCAACAGCAACTTTTTTGATAAAATCCACTTGCACAGAAACAAGAAAAGTGTTCATTAATACTGATTTACAAGTTGTGCCAAAACAATTCACAATTAAACCAAATGAATTTGTGAACATTGTTCTTGACCCAACCCAAACCGTAGAAACAAGGGGAGGAATGCTTGGAGCATATCCATTACAAGTATTTAGAGTATCTGACACTGGACAAAAACAAATTGCTTTTGTTGATGTGATAGTAAATGATCCAAATTCAGAGATATCTCTTGAAAATTATATTTTTGATTTTAGACAAGTGGATAAAATTAGTTCAATAGCCACTAATAATAAGTATTCTGGGAGACTCGATAATTATTATCCTCAAATGGATATTAGTACAAACTCTGTTTCATTAGATTATCATAAACCGGGAGTTCCTGAAACTTATAAATTCAAAGCAACTGTTTATGGTGAAGCATTAGAATCAATGACTTATGCTTGGACAAAATCTGATTATGCTGCAATGAGTGATGCTTGGCCAACAGGAGGAAACGGGGGAATAACCATTTATGTTCCAACCGAAGTAAAAAATGATACTGGGTTTAGTGCCGCACTTGAACAACCTACAATTACTTATGTTCCTAAACCAGAACCAATCCTTCCAGAAACTGATCCGACCAAACCATTTTATTCATTGCCTGAATCAATTCAAGAAAAAGTCGTTTCGCAAATACTTCCTCAAACAAGTGGAACGTTGAGTGAAAAAGATAATGTTGTAAAAAAATTGGCATTTGCTGCAGGCGTAATTGAAAGTATGCCACAAGATGCAAACCTAAGAAGATTTATGGATTTGTTATTTTTATTGAATACCGTTCCATACTATAGCGTGGATTACAATTATTACTTAAGTCACATTCAAGAATATTATAATAACTCAAAATGTGATGGTAATACCCAAGATGATAATTCAGGATATAATCATGGAAGCGTTCAAGTATTCCCTGCTGACAATCCTTATGAATTAAGTGGAGACCCTTATGTTGCAAATGGTCCAATATCAAATTTACAACTTCCTGCTGGAGAAGATATCCTAAAAGGGACTCTTTATCCAGGAAATGAAACTGATTATTGCCAAGAACTTACTGTTCCTCCAATGTGGTATGCAAACGGGTGTGATGCAAGCACAACACCTCCAAAAGGACAAAGAACTGGTTATGAGAGCATTAGATATTTTGCGGGGGACACAAACTTATATGTGGATTCTAATTATGAATTTTATTCTTCAACAGTACGAGATTTTTATGGGAGTTATGAAAAAGTAATATCCGAACCAGAAGATTTTAGTGAACCAAATTTATTGAGATGCACAAGAGGAAATACAATATATAATTATCAAATACTCCAATCAAGTCAAGAAATAGAAGTTTATAATGCGCCTGATATTAATGCGAATAGAATTACAAGTATGGGTTATGCAAATGTGGGGGATGGAATTGATTGTAATTCAAAAAGAATTTATGCTAAATTTTATGTTCCGTCAGGAAGTATAGTATTCCAAACTGATGCACAAATTTGGCAAGAAAATATTAAAAAAAGACAAGCTGTATGGGAAAAAGAAGTTGAACTAAAGCCAATTGAAGGACAAGTTTATGATCTTGGAGCTTATAATGTTGGGTTGGTTCCATTGTGGACAACAATTAAAGATTTAAATGGAATAAAACAAGGAGAAAGTTGGCAAGGAAATAGGCCTCCGGCAGCAGGAGGAATGTCTTTATTCACTACAGCTTTAGTTCGATCAAATGGATTTGTTCCATGGGAATATGTTTTGAATGGTGATGAAGATTTTGGAACATTTAGTTGCGAAGATGGACCAAATTGGAGTCCAGCTCAATTAGAAATACCTAATGAAGCAGATCCTTTAGTAGAATATGATTCAACCGGGAGAATAATGAATTATTTGCCTCCCTGGTTAATTCCGGATGGGTTAAGAATGTTCATTAAAGGGGGACATGTTTATGCGGAATATATCGGGAATGTAAAAATGGCTTGGGATCCAAGCGGAGCAGATAGAATGATTCTAGTACACACTCCTCCAGAAGTAAGTTCTCCAAATATTGATTACACTTTAACAAAAGTAAATTTACAAGGCACAGAAT
>CAZIEL010000137.1:0-3088 GCA_964538165.1 uncultured archaeon
CGAACAATAAAAATTTGGATTCAAATCCAAATCCAAGGGATTTGACCGCCGCCAAGCATTTGCATACGCATAAATATTAGAAAGAATATAATTACTGTGAAATTTATGGCTTTTAATCATGAAGAATTTCTAAAGTTTGCTCTTACTGCGTGGATTAAGGACAAAAAATCTTTAAAGTATTTTTTGTTTTTGGTTTTGTTTAATGCGGTTTTGTTAATAGTTACAAATCTTTGTATGTATACTCTTCTCGAACCGTTTTCAAAAGCAGCTATGGTGAACCCAAACCAATTAGGGTATGCGATGGTTTATTTGTTTGTTTTTATAATAAGCATTGTTTTTATTGGAGTAGTAATTCCAATGATAATCGTTTATTTTATTTACACTCGAGCACTTGAACTTACAAAAAGAAGTTTTGTTCAGTTGACTGGAATTAGGATATTAAAAGTATTTGTACTAAGCCTTGCTTCATCCATAATTTCCTTTTTATCTCTTTTTAGGGTAAGATGGTTATTATTGTTATTGGCAAGCGTAGGAATGCTTGTTGTATCTTTAGTTACTTTTACAATCGCAGGAGCAATGTCTTACAATTATAATATGAGAATGTTTCAAAATGGGGTTGCCTTATTTGGAATTGCTTTATTGCTCTTTAGTTTTTTGGGGTTTTTAGCATATTTGATTGTAGTATTTTATAATTCACTTAGACTTTCTTTAAGCACAATAATTTTTATTGAAAAAGAAAAAAAAGTACTTGCTTGTTTAAAAGAATCTTGGGATTTAACTAGCGGGAAAATAGTTAATTCTTTTTGGTTATTTGTAGTTCTAATGATATTAATGATAATTGTAAATGGATTTGTTTCTTTGCCCTTGCAAATATATACAGGTCAATTGGATCCAATGGGGGTAAGCAAAACTCCTTTACAAGAATTAAATCAAATGGTTGATCCGATTGTAATCGTACTAACTTGTATAATGGTTCTTTTCCAAATAATGATTGCAATGGTTGAGATATTTGGATTAATTTTTATTTATGACCAATTAAGGGGACTAAAGGGACAAAAGAGGGAAGAAAGTGAATCAAAGCGGAAAATGAACTCTAAAACTAAAAAAGTGGCAAAAAAGTCTAATTCTGTGAAAAAATAAGATTAAGGGGCACTGTAACTTGTTCCAGTTAATAAGCGAAAAGTATATATATTGGTTTTGTGCAGTATATGTATTGCACGTCCATTTTTTCGGGGTGTGATTAGTTTGGGGTTGAGCGAAATGAATTTTTTAAATAGAATTGCTTTAGCGCTAATAATTTTCGTGCTAGTTTTTGCAGGCATAAGCTTTGCTTGTACAATTGAAGTAAATAATATGGATACTAAAGTAAGAGAGAGCGGAAGCTATTCTTCTTCAATCGATGCCCAAATGGGATCAAAAATAGATATTCAAGTAACTTTTGATGTATCTGATTATTTTGGGTCTGATTGTCCTGCACAAATAGATGCAGAAGCTGTAATTTCAAGATATAATGATAATGACAATAATTGGGAATATTATAAAACGAGTGAAATAAAATCTGACACTCTTGATGAGGATCATTATTCTTTTACTTGGAGTGACGAATTCACTATTTCTTCAAACTCTAAATATACTGAATACAAAATAGAAGGAATAGCTTTAGATGATGGAAACACACTTGATAGTGACACTGCAAGGATATACGTTGTTGACAACTCTTGTGATTCGATAGTATTGAATGTAAGTAACATTAATGTTGATGAATCTGAAACAACAACAAAGTACTTTACGATTGAGAACAATTCTGGACTTGATTTTGAAATATCTGATGTGAGTGTAACTTTTGACAGTTCAATACTTCATTTAGATGATTTATCTTATGATGATACTGTATCAGCGAACTCTGATGAAACAGTGGATGTTTCAATAAGAGCAGAAGATGTAAGCGAGGATTATGATACTAGCGGAACGTTTGAAGTTTCTGGTTATTTGGGGAGTGAATATTGCTCAATGACAGAAATAGGAAGCGAAGATTTTGATATAACTGTGCAAGAAACTGGGTCAAGTGGAAATAATTATTATTCTACTACTGAAGATTGTCATGATATTGAAATACTAACAAGAGACTTTGTGATGGATGAAACAACTAACTCTAAAATTGCTTTTAGTTTAAAAAATAATACAACAAAAAGATTTGAAGTTACAGGAGTAGAAGTAACAAGCAGTGGACTTGATTTATCAAATTATTATAATGAAAAATATTTGTTCTCTGGACAAGTTTCTGACATAATATTAAGTGCAACTGCTCCAGCAGTAACACAAGACAAAACTTATAATAATACAATAAAAGTAAAGGGAATGTTTTCTGATGGAAAAGCTTGTTCATTTAATGATATTTATAGCAAAACATTCAACACAACAATAAATGATGTGGCAAGTTATTCGACACCAACTACAACAACTTGCGGCGCACTAACAATTTCAGCGCCGTCCTATGTAAGTGTTGAAAATTATGGGACATTTTCTCTAACAATTGTAAATAATACTAATAAGAGAGCAGACATTTATGTTGAGGGAAGTGTTGATGCACAACCAACCCTAATCTCAATTCCAACTGCAACTTCAATAACAAGAGAAGTAAGTTTTGGAATTAATACTCCAACAGGAGAAATAAACTTTAGACCTGTTGTGGAAGGGTGTACAATAAATTCAACTAGAGTTGGAATAACAAACACTGCTTCAGGATCAATAAAGAATACAAGTATTTCAACAACTGTATCCAAAGATGAAAACACTGGAGCACTAACTCTAAGTATTACAATTGAAAATAATGCAAATAAAGTATTCAATGGGATAGTTGAAGCAACTGCACCAGGGTATACGTCAGTTGACAAAGCAATTAGTGCTTCTCCAGGAAAAAATGTTTTAGAGATAACTCTAATACCAAATGGAGAAACAAAACAAGGAAAAGGAATTGTAACTTTTAAAGCAAATGGGGAAGAAATAAACACTCAATTTGATACACAATCAAATAGTGGGGTTTTCGCAGGATTATTTGCTTTTAGTCCAATATCAGGAACACTTGGAA
>CAZIEL010000138.1:0-3052 GCA_964538165.1 uncultured archaeon
GAACTAAAGAAAAGAAACACTAATATAGAGTTTGATGTAGTATCAAACCCAGAGTTTTTAGCAGAAGGAACAGCTATACAAAATTTTATGTACCCTGCAAGGGTTTGTGTGGGAGCAGAAACAGAAAAAGCCCTAAACAAAATGAAGGAATTATACCATCCTTTTACTTTCGGTAATGCTCCTATTTTCTTAATGAATAGGAGGAGCGCGGAATTAGCTAAATACGCGTGTAATGCGATGCTTGCAACAAGAATCAGTTTTATGAATCAATTCGCTAATTTAGCTGAAAAAGTTGGCGCGGATATTGAGCCTATTAGGAAAGTAATGCAATCCGATCCAAGAATAGGAAGCAAATTCCTTTACCCAGGAATAGGGTATGGGGGATCATGTTTTCCTAAGGACGTGAGAGGAATCCTTAATACTTCAAAAGAATACAAAAGCGAGTTAACTATTCTAGAAGAAGTGGATAAGGCTAATGAAGTACAAAAAACGGTTTTACTCCAAAAAATTAATGATTATTACAAAGAAAACCTAAAAGGAAAAAAAATAGCTGTTTGGGGTTTAGCTTTTAAGAAAAACACTAACGATATGAGGGAAAGCCCCTCAATACCCATAATTAAGGGGTTAGTGGAAAAAGGAGCGATTGTTTGTGCTTATGATCCAGTAGCAGAAAATGAAGCAAAGCATTACTTTGAAGACAAAATACAGTACGTTTCAACAAAAGAAGATGCTTTGAAAGAAAATGAGTGTTTACTAATCCTAACGGATTGGGATGAGTTTAAGCAACCGGATTACGTAGAATTAAAGAAAACCGGGATAAAAGTAATTTTTGATGGAAAAAACTTTTTAGAACCAACCGAAATAAAGAAACACGGGTTAGAGTATATTGGGATCGGAAGAAAGTGATTAAATGAAATTACTTTTAACGGGAAGTGCAGGATTCATTGGGTTCCACACTGCTCTAAAACTATTAGAGCAAGGAAACAAAGTAATTGGTTTAGACAATATGAACCCCTATTATGATCCTTCACTAAAAGAATCAAGAAACAATATACTAAAACAAAACAATAATTATTTGTTCTACAAAACCAATATTGCAAATAAAGAAGAATTATTTGAAATTATTAAGAAAGAAAAACCAACCAAAATAATTAACCTCGCAGCGCAAGCAGGGGTAAGATACTCATTAGAAAATCCTTTTGTTTATGAGGAAAGCAATCTAAAAGGATTTTTGAACATCTTAGAGGCTTGCAGGGAATTCAAACTAAATTTAGTGTACGCTTCCTCTTCAAGCGTATATGGAGCAAACACAAAAATCCCGTTCGAAGAAACTGATAGGGTGGATAAACCAATTTCTTTGTACGCTGCAACAAAAAAATCAAACGAAGAAATGGCATTTACTTATCATCATTTATTTAAAGTCAAATCAACTGGATTAAGGTTCTTTACAGTATACGGCCCTTATGGGAGACCAGATATGGCTTTATTTTCCTTCACAAAACTTATTTTAGAAAACAAGCCAATAAAAGTATTCAATAATGGGAACATGAAAAGAGACTTTACTTATGTAGATGATATTGTGAATGGAATTATTTCGGCAATGGATAAGGAATACGATTGCGAGGTCTTCAATTTAGCTAGGGGAGAGAGCCAAAACTTAATTGATTTCATTAAAGAAATAGAAAATAATTTGGGAAAAGAAGCTAAAAAAGAATTCTTGCCTCTCCAACCAGGGGACGTACTAATTACTAGCGGAAGCATTGAGAAAGCAAAAAAAATGCTTAATTATGAACCCAAAGTATCTATTAAAGAAGGGGTAAGAGAGTTCATTAAATGGTACAAAGATTATTATTAGTAAATTTTTCTTGTGCTGTAACTTGTTTTTCCTTCAACTCTCATGTTTGTTCGAACCATTAAATCAGTCATTAATCCGAAGCAGAGCAAAATTATTCCAGTAATGAATAGTACGTACGCGAATAAAGGAAATGAGGAGTTTGTCAAACTAATTTTTCCAAAGATACGAAGAATAAGTAAAGAAAGCAACATTATTCCGCTTAAGAAAATGGAGATTAGTCCTATTCCTCCAAAGATGTGCATTGGTCTAAATGAGTATTTTTGCCAAAACCAAATCATAATCAAATCAAGTAACCCCTTATACAATCTTTTCCAATTGTATTTTGTTTTACCAAATTGTCTTGCGCGATGAGTTATCTTAACTTCAGTTAACTTAAAACCCCTCCATCTAAGTAAAGCAGGAACATATCTATGCATTTCTCCATAGAGTCCAAGTTCTTTAACGCACTCGTTTTTTAGAACCTTAAATGGACAACCTGAGTCATGAATGTTTGCGCTGATTAGTTTTTGTCTAAAAGTCCAAGCAATTCTTGAACTAATATTCTTAAAGAAATTATCCTTTCTTTTGTGTCTCCAACCAATTACTCCATCAGAACCTTTTTCAATTTCTTTTAAAAATAAGGGGAGTTCAGAGAAATCTATTTGAAGATCTCCATCAATATAACAAACTAGTTCTTTTGAAGCAAGATCAAACCCTGCTTGCATTGCAGCTGATTGACCAAAGTTCTTTCTAAGATCAATTACTTTCACTTTACTATCCTTTGATTTAGCCAAAAGCATTTCTTTAAGCGAACTATCTGAAGATCCATCATTAACAAAAATTATTTCATAATCCATTTTCAAGTTCTTTAAAACAATAGAAACTTCTTTATGTACTCGAGAAATATTTTCTTCCTCATCCTTAATAGGAACTACAACAGAAATGGATTTACTCATATTAAAAATAAGAAATAACTACACTTAAAGCTTACTATTTTAGCATTTTTTGATAATAACACTAATATTGTGGTATACTTCGACACAATTCTTAGTTATTTGGTTAAATTCTCTTTGTTGATTCATACTTAACTTACCTAAAGAGAAATTATCCCCAACAAAATAGAACTCTCCACTAGGCATAGAGTTAATTATTTCGACCCCTGAATAAATATCCACTTTCTTATTAGTGTCACTATTCACTACTGAAATTGTGTCCTCT
>CAZIEL010000139.1:0-3048 GCA_964538165.1 uncultured archaeon
AGTGAGTGTAGATTCCCAAAACTAATCCCTTTTTTCGCAGATAAGAGTAGGCATTTTTTTATTAATAAACGTTGCTAATAGAGGATTTTTCTTAAAAACAACTATTCTTCTTTTTTTGCCCAATTAAACCAAACAACATAAACGGCTACAATATAAACAAATAAAACTACTCTAAACAACAAATCGTGAGCTAATTCAATAGTTTCTGTGCTTTGGGTTAGAATCAAATTTACTGTTATCCAAATTCTAATTAAATTAAATATTATTCCAAGTATTACTGCGGCAATAACTCCAATTGCTTTCTTTTTATTGTTAATCCCAAAGCTTGCAAGAATTGCAGAAATTAAAATTATTATTTCAAGTACTCCTACACAAAGCCAAGAGATTACCACTTGTTTTTCATTAATATTAAATGAATAGCATTGACTTTGAATTGTGTCCCCCAAGTAAGTTGATTCATTACAGTTAACTGCTCCAATTGACTCACTATTCATTCCTTGTGCTGAGAGCAATATTTGTACAGTTTGACCAGTAATTTGTTCGTAAAATATTGCAGGAATAAAAGACACAATTGCGGTTATTACTAAATAGCATAAAATAAAACCCAAAATAAAGAAAACAAATTGTTTTTTTTCATCGGATTTTATTTTACTTTGCTGGTTTGTGAAATAATTATTTATATTAACAAAAAAATCGGGTTTTTGATTCTTTTTTAATAAATTTTTCTTTTTTATACTCACTTATTTCACCAAAAAATAATTTATCTTTGATTAGAGAAAAATAATTATGGGCATATTTCAATGCTTGTGCCTGCTGCCCCATTTCCTCCGCCACCTGTTCCCCCATTACGGTCAACAAAAGAAGCTTCTGGACTGTTTAAACAATGAGTATAAGTGCCTCCGGGTCCTGCTACTCCACTACAAGCATCTCCGCCTCTAATTACTACAATTGCGGGTGAAATAAATGAAGAGTGCTTAATGATTACACTTCCTCCTGTTCCTCCGCCCCAAGTTGAAGCACAAATATAACCATCTCCAGCGCGAGAATTTACTATGCCTATTGTTGAGTTTGTTAGAGTTACTGTTCCCCCTGTTGCTGCAGCGCCCCAATTTGCTCTTCCCCCATTCGCATCAATTAGTGAGATTCTTGAATTTGTTGCATTTACTGTCCCAGCAATCCCTCCAACGTTTCCTCCCCCACCATAAGATAATACATTTATTATATTTGAATCAGTTATCAGCACATTTCCAGAATAACCTCCCGTGTTTGTTGAACCAAATCCTCTTGAGTCAACTGTGCCAATAGTTGAGCTTATTACATTAATGTCACCTGCTCTTTCATTATCAAATCCTGAAGCATATGCAACTGAACTTACTATTGAAGCTGTAGAACTTGAGATTGAGATATTTCCAGCATGACTACTATGCCATCCACAAGTTCCGCTTGCTGAATAAACTCTGCCTAAAGTAGAATTTGTTATTATTATATTTCCCCCAATTCCACAATCCCCATAATAAGCTCCATTTCCTCCATTTGAATTAATGTCGCCAGCAGTTACATTACTTAGTGTGATTGACCCACCATTTCCGCCAGTTCCTCCATTCCATGTGGGAGGCCAATTTGGATCATTTGCTCCAACAGCTTGAATATCCACACCAAATCCAGTGATTGTTAAATTCTTAACAAATAATCCTGTTTTTGCGTGGTTGCTTACAACTGACGCATCAATTCCTGTCGCGGTACCATTTCCTGTAATTGTTTTATTATTACCTTCAATAGTAACATTATCTGCTTGTACAGAAATATTTTGCCCTGTAGAATTTAAATTTGTAGTTAGAAAATAATATCCTGTTGAAGAAATTGTCCCAAATGAACTTAGATTATAAAAATAATTATTTGTTAGTGATCTCACTTCGGATATCCCTTGTACTCCAGTAGAGTTTACGCAATTTACATCCCAATTACTTAATCCACTAGGAGGCGCACTAGTCAATGACAAAGTCAAATTTGAGTCTTTTTGCGGATTTGTTATTGTTGCATATACTGTTTCTCCAATTACTAAGTCGCATGAATTTACTGTGCCCACATCACTTACCCAAAAATTAAAATCCGGAGTAGTTATTTCAGTTCCATTTTGAGGATAACTCAAATACACTACCGGAATTGCCCTATAAATAATTAAAGTATAAGTTAGTCCACTTGTTGCCCTATTATTATTTGTATCGACACAAGATACGTTCCAATCATAGTTACCATTTGAATAAGAAGAAATATTTTGTGTAAATGACCAATCATTCCCTATATGTGTTGCATTTGAATTTACATCAATTCCATTTATTTTTAGTGTGCATGAAGAAACCGCACTGTTATCAGTTGCAGTTAAATTAAATATCATTGAATTTGCACTTGTCATTGAATTGTGTGCAGGTGAATTAAGGGTTACTGTTGGAGGAGTTGTGTCACCCAAATTCTCAGGAACAATTTCTTCGCTAACAACTACATTTTCCATACATTCTACTGGAACAATTAAAGTGCTCGTGCCTTCACCCAAATACGGAGTGTTATAATTGAATGTTACTTCGCAATCTTTTTGTCCAACTTCTCCAATTTCACAACAAGAATCTTCTATTCCAGAAATTTCAATTTTGCTTGGACTTGATTGATTTACTTGAGAAGAATCAAGAACTTGACTCCCATTAACAACAATACTACTTAACGTCAAATCATTTCCCTGATTACTCCTCACAACAAAAATCGCATCCCCACTAGAATCCATCGCAGCATCAGTAACACTAATCGTCGAAGAATAAGCCCCAATCTTCTTTGAAGCCTTAGCCACACTCTGATTATCAGTCAAAGAAGCCATCAACCCAACAACAACCAAAGAAATAACAACAACAACCCCAATAACAACCAAATACTCTATTGTTCCTTGAGCTTCTGAGACCATTAAATAACAACACTTCTTTAGTAATAAAGGTTTTCGGTAAGCTAATGCTGTGTTGCATAATTACCTTTTGGTAATTATGACGTAGGCTGTTTTGCCTA
>CAZIEL010000140.1:0-3002 GCA_964538165.1 uncultured archaeon
TTTTGCAACATTGAATCAATATATTTTTCTAATTCTGCTTTGTCTTTTATGTTTGCTTTTACTAACCCATAATCTGTTTTGTGCGCAAGTCCGGTTGCTGTTTTTAGTGCAACAGGAAAAGTTATTTTTCCAAAATCAATTTCTTCTTTTTTTGAAAAGAATATTGTTTTGGGAGTAGCTATTCCAGCTTTATTCAATAAATTGAATGATTCTTCAAGAGAAAGTTGTTTTTTTCCATGAAGCATCTTTTTAATTTCTAAATCAGGAGTAACTTTTTGCTCAAACACTTTTTTGTTTTGTTTTCTAATATGGTATTCTTGTAATCGAGATAGTGCCTTAATTCCTCTTTCAGGAGTTTCAAATTCCACTACTCCGTGTTCTTTTAAGTATCTTCGAGGATGTGCAACTGCGGTCCCCCCAAGGAAAGAACACATGATTGGTTTGTGCTTGTTTAATGAAACAACAATATCAGCTACTCTCTCAGGATTAGTCATACTTTGAGGAGTAAGCAAAGTGTACACAACATCTACGTTCGAATCATTTTGTAACATTCTTAGCGCCGTTCTATAATCAATTGGTTTAGCATCCCCAATTAAGTCAAGTGGGTTTGATGCGTGTGGATTTATTTCTCTTACCGCTTGCATTGTTTTTTCAGTAAACACCGGCAATGGAAATTTGTGGGCATCTGCTGAATCCGCAACTATTACGCCAGGTCCGCCAGCATTTGTTACAACCGCAAGCCTAAATCCTTTTATTTTTCTCATTTTTGAGAGAACCTTTGCCATATCAAAAAATCCTTCAATTGAATTTATTCTAATTGCATTTGCTTTCTTGCATGCAACAGAAAAAACTGCATCATCAACACTAAGTGCACCGGTGTGAGAAGAGGCTGCTTTTTGACCCGAAGCACTTCTCCCTGATTTAATTATCACAACCGGTTTTTTTCTTGCAAGTTGAGAAGCTTCTCTTAAAAAATGTGGAGCGTCTTTTACTGATTCCATGTAAACCAATACGGCTTTTGTTCTTGGGTCTTTTGCTAAATAATCAAAATAGTTTGCTTCGTTAAGAAATGCCTTATTTCCAGTGCTAATAAATTTTGAAAACCCTATTTTTTCTTGTCTTGCCCAATCTAGTATTGCCGTACAAAGTGCTCCTGATTGGGATACTATCGCTAATTGTCCTTGATCAGGAAAAGTTGCAGAAAAAGAGCCATTAAATCCATTTTCAGTATTAATTACCCCCAAAGTATTTGGTCCAACTACTGCCATATTATTTTCTTCAATTATTTTTTTCATTTCCTCTTCTAATTTTTTTCCTTCTTCACCTGTTTCACTAAACCCCGCAGTAATTACTATTGCGGATTTGATGTTTTTTTCAACACACTCTTTTAATATTCCTGGAACAAATTTTGCAGGAACCGCAATTATTACACAATCAACTGATTTAGGTAACTTTGATACTGCTGGATAAGAATCTATTCCCTGGACTTTGGGATCATTCAAATTAACCGGAAATATTTCTCCAGCAAAATCGGCCTCAATTAAGTTTTTTACAATAGCATACCCAACTTTTCCAGGAGTGTTTGAGGCTCCAATTATTGCAATACTCTTCGGGTTTAAGAGTTTTTCAAGGTCTGGACGTGCACGCTTTTTCATTACAAGAATAACGCTCTAAGGTATTAAAAGACTTCCACTAAATGATTGAAATCTTATTTTTGTTCAACCCAGTAAATAAAAAATAACTTTTGCGCAAATATAAGATTATTCTTCTTCGCTAAATTTTTTTATTGCATCAAAATTTTCCACAATTAATTTTGCTTTTCCTTTTCCAAATTGAAATGGGAAATTATCTTGTTCTGTTCTTTTCAAAATTATTAATTTATTTCCTTTAAATTCTCCATATTCAACAACCATTGTATCACCTTTTGGCACTAATAACGCCAAAATAAGTCTTGCTCTAAATCCTTATAAAACTACTTAAACCTTCTTGCCTATAACTTGTGTACAAAATTAAGAAATAATGTAATTTGAAGAGTTGAATACTTTGGAAAAACTTGCACTTGTTTATTCTCTTGCAGATCCCGCAGGTTGTTTAATTGCAAAACAAATTCAAAAAATTGGTGTTCCTGCTTGGGCGGAAATATATTCTTTTGAAAGTGATATTGTTTTTATTAACCCTGCAAAGATTAAAGAAGACAAAATAATTTTTTTATCCAGACATCAAAGCGAAATGGGAACAAAGAGTTTGACTGTGCACATGACTGGAAATTTTTCTGAAGCTAAATTTGGAGGTAAAGCCAGAGAACTAAGTGCAGCATTACCAAAAATTGGAGCAAATTATTTACGTGGACTTAATACAAGGTGTAATTCTTCAGATTTATCAAAACAAGGATTTGTTGTATCAATTGAAGTAACGCATCACGGACCACTATTAAACAAACCGTGCTTATTTATTGAACTTGGAAGCACCCCAGCAGATTGGAAGAATGAAGATGCAGCAAACATTATTGCTCAAACAATTATTGAAGACACAAATAAAGAAAATAATGACAAGATAGTTATTGGGCTTGGCGGGGGGCATTATGCACCCGATTTTACAAAACTTTGTTTGCGACAAAATTATTCTTTTGGTCACATTTGCCCAAAACATTATCTAAGCGAACTTAGCGTGGACCTAATTTGGGTAATGATTAGAAAAAGTGGAGCAGACTCAATTGTTCTTGATTGGAAAGGACTTAAAGAAAATAAAGAAAAAATTCTTCGACTATGCGAAATAACTAAACTCAAAGTAGAAAAAGTACAAAATCTTCTTAAATAAAAGTATTATATCTAACTTCCAACTATTATTATACTGTCGTGATTAGGTGCAATTCCAAAAAAAAGCTCAAGGAGCAATTGAGTATTTGTTAATTATTGGTGCAGCAATTTTAGTTGTTGCAATTGTGACCGGAATAATAATTGTTGCAGTAAATCAAGGTCAAACACAAACAACAGAAGGATCCA
>CAZIEL010000141.1:0-2999 GCA_964538165.1 uncultured archaeon
ACTAGTTCTTCTGCTCTTTTTTTTGCATACGGTATTCCATCGTACTTATTAATTATGTCAAGTGCTTCTTGGATTACTTTCTCTTCAGTTGTGTGTGAATCAAGTATTTCTATTAATCTTTTTTTGTCTTTTTCGTTTGCTTTTTCTAGAGTCCTAATTACGATTAGTGTTCTTTTTCCTTCGTGTATGTCTCCACCAATACTTCCTTTTTTTTCTTTAAAACTTGTTTCGGTTAATTCAAGTATATCGTCTTGTATTTGGAATCCTACTCCAACTATTTGTCCAAAGTCCCCTAAAGCTTCGTATTGTTCTTTTGTTGCGTCTCCGGATATTGCCCCAAGTTGGCAAGCAAATCTAGTCAGTACTCCTGTTTTACTTAAGCACATGTTTAGGTATTCTGCTTCGTTTGGAGTAAATCCCCCATGATGCCAAGCGATATCCCATACTTGTCCAGAACAAACTCTAAGCATTTCTTTTACGTAAAGATCATATATTTGTAATCTCTTTTTGTCCCCTAGTTTGAATTCGTCATTTAGTACTTTTACCATTGGCCAGTAAAACATTATTGTTCCGGTGTTTACTGCGGTATCAATCCCAAATATTTTGTGAGTACAAGGTTTTCCTCTTCTTGCAACACTGTCATCCTCAACATCATCTTGCATTAGGGTTCCATTGTGAATTATCTCCACCATTGGAGCTAACTTTAATCCTTCTTCCCATTTTCCTCCAACGGCTTCTGCTACAATACAAGTCATTACTGGTCTAAATCTTTTTCCACCTCTATCAAGCAAATCCCAAATTGGAGCATTTGCTCCCGCATCATATGCTTCTAAATCTAATTCAAAAACAGTTTTTCCTAAAGCGTTCTCAATCCATTTTTTTTCAGCTTTTCTAGGAATGTACTTTTCAATTTCTTTTTCAACAAAAGGAACTTTTTCTTTCAAAAATTCTTTGATATCCATTTCGGTTTCTTTCTTTGATATCATTAATACCAACTCCACAAGAGATTAACTATCATAGAGAATAATGCGTTAAAAATGTTTTGATGGGCAAAAAGCCCCCCAAAAAAAAGAACAAAATCTTAGGTCAGTGTATATTCGCCCTTAATTTGTTTATCAGGAGATATTACTATTCCTACTTTATCCTTTATTTCCATTTCAACAATTTTTCTATTAATATTCTCGCCTCTCATTTTTAATACTTCTACTGCTCTTCCTCTTTTTCCATTAGCATACACTACATTATAAATTACAATAATTCCATCTGAAAGAAAACTTACGGCTTGATCAATTCCTGCTATTACTTGTCCTAAGTGTGTTGGGTGGGGAGTTTCCATAATTAAAAATGATGTTATGTTATGTGCTTCAAGATACCTAAAGAGTTGTTCCATATATACTCTAAATCTGTTTGATTCTCCACTAAATGCTGATGAAATAGAGGTTAGGGAATCAATGAATACGATATCGGGAGCAAAGTCTTGTGGAATTAGTATTGGTTGTACATCAATTAAGAGTTCTTTTTTTGCTTCACTCAATAAAGCTTCTACACTTCTTGCAATATCAAGGGCATTAAATCTTTTTATCCTAAGTAACCCCTCTTTCTCATATTTAATTGAATCAAAATTAAACATATTCAAGTGACTTCGCAAGTTTTTTTCTGGTTCTTCAAAACTCATAAACAATACTTTTTTTCCTTGTTCGCAAGCATCCACGCATTCTTGTAAACAAAATAAGGTTTTTCCTGATCCTGGTCCTCCTTCAACTATTACAGCTGAGCCCAGAGGAATTCTACCATTTGTACCAGTAGTGTTTGAAGCAGTTGGAATCGTATTATCATATTTAACCCAAACAATTCCGTCAGTTGAAGTTGCGTAGTAAATTTTCCAACTAGCATTATACCCACTATACCACATTTTGTAAATGTCCCCATCCTTAATTACACTTGGACCATACGCATATGTGTTGTCTGCACTAAGATAATGTGATACAGTTACTCCCCCAAAACTTGTTGGGGCGTCTGAAGGTGCTGACATTTGTGAAACCCAAAAATTTTCATCCATCTTATAGTAAGTTAAAAGGCCTTGACTTTCTTCATTTCCACTTGAAGGAAAACTATCACTCGGATCAACTTCTCTTCCATTCCCAGAATTATACAAATAATCTATTTCATCTATGTCAAACGCTCTGTTCCAAAAAGCAAAGTCATCATAAAATCCTTCGTGAAGATGTGATGCCCCACTCCCAGCATTATTCACTGCCCCCAAGTATAATGCAACATTATCCATCCCTAATCCAGAATTGACAGAGCCTAAATAAACCGCGTCAAGATATAATCGTATTACAGATCCATCATTAGTTGCTACTACGTGATGCCAAGCGCCGTCATTTATTGAGGAAGTAGAAAAAAAAGAACTATCTGGAGAACTTAATCCGCTCCACACTCCCAGGTTTCCTGCTTTTGATACTATCCCAATCGCCAGATGCCGCTCCACTGGATACACCTCCAAGGATTGTTGGATTGTACCAATAAGTTGCAGATGACTTTGCTTCTGTTGTGCTTATCCAAAGACTTATAGTAAATGTTGTAAGACCAGTTTTCATTGCAGAAGGTAACGCCAAAAAAGTTTTTGACCCATCTAAAAAAGCACTTCGTTTATATTTGCCCCACTGATAAGTGTTTGCACCAAATGGAATTGCCCCATTATTATTTCCACTAGAATCAGTCACTGCGGGAGTGGGTTGGTATTTTACAAAAGAATCTTGTGGCCCAAAATATTCGTTTGCTTTGAATTTATTCCAATCGATTGTTGAATCAACAGTAAAATAAGTATTAATTCCATTTAAACCTGAAAAATACCCATTTCCATAATTAGCAAGCATTGTTCCGTTTGAAACGCTTTGAGTGAAAGACACAGCAAATGCGCTTGTAAAAAATAGGGTGAAACAGATCACACCAAAGATAGCTTTTTCACTTTTTTTCAATTAAAAAACCTCAAAAAC
>CAZIEL010000142.1:0-2982 GCA_964538165.1 uncultured archaeon
ACTAGTAGGTTGATGGGTAACACTTATTGTATTTCTTTTGTTATTTCTTCAAACATCCTAATTTTGTCCTTCAAAACTAAATAGTTATCTACTTTCCCATTTTCTAAAAAATCATATACTGCCCCACAAACCAAATCCGTCGCTTGAAGTTTAGTATTTGTTCCAGAATTTTTAGATTCAACCTTTATTACTAAATCACATTTTTGTTTATTTTCATCAGTGACCTCTTCAAAAGCAACATCAAAAATATCGCCAGCTTCCTTTTCAAATACTTTATTCAAACAATAAATTTTCCCTTTCTTAGGAGCTTTTTTAAGAAAAGACATATCCGCAATTATTTTTGTAAGAAAATTATTCTTAATAAAACAAAAAGCCTCTGTGTTGTCCTGAATTAATGTCCTCTCTAGACTTTATATGTTCTAATTCGTTTAATAATTTTTCTTCATAGTCCATGTTCTAATCTCCTTTTTTGTTGGAATGCTTGCATTGGTGTTACCAATGCATTAACTGTGTTTAGGCTCATGTGTGGGCGTTGTTCGTTGTAGTTGTGTATTGCTTTTTTTAGTGAACCAAAATGGTTCACTAATTTATTGTTGGTTTGCCACCACCGTTCTAGTTTTCCATTGGTTTGTGGATGTTTAACACGAGCTTTGATATGTTGAATTTCTTGTTCTGCAAGAAATTGTTGAAACTTGTTATCGGCAGGGTTTGAACAATTTTCTCTTGAAATGCTTGTGAATTGTACTCCGTGGTCTGATATGAGTTGTTGTGGTTTTCCGTATTGTTGAATGGCTTGTTGCATTACGGTAATAGAATTGTTTTGTGTTGCGTTGTCAAACAAACCATATCCAACAATCAGTCTGGAAGCGTCGTCTAAAATGGCTATTAACCATTTGTTTTGAAACATTGACCAGTCGATGTGCCATAATTCATTCGAATACTCTCTTTCATATCTTATCCATTTTCTTTTTCTTGATTTGTTAGGTTGTGTTATTGCCAAACCTTCCTGTTTCATTATTTTGTGTATTCTGTTGTGTGGAATGTGTTTTCCATCAATTGATATTATTCGTTCCATGTTTACAGCTCCAAAAGGTTGTTTCTTAAACAACCTTTTAACTAAAACAATTTCTTGTTTTGGAATTTTGTTTGGTTGTCTTCCAGGATTCAACAATTTAGGTTGTTGAATCCCTCCATATTTTTTGTACACTCTTCTTGCATGTCTGGGCGTTATTTTTTGTTGTTTGGCAATCTGCCAAACACTCAATTCTCCCAAATCCATTTGCCTAATAATCCATCGTATCTTTCTTTGATTTAGCACCGCCATACTTTCACCAAAAGATGGTGGTGCCGTTATTTTCTTAGAGAGGACATTATATCGGGATAAGACATAACCGATTTGAAATAATATATTTATAAATTTCGGAAATTAAACCTCGCTCAATTTTGGCAATCTTACTTACTTGCGTGTGTGTGGCTTGCTCGTTTATATAAATAGCGTTACAAAGTTTGGAATAAATTGTGGTTGGAAAAATCTTATCGCTTATTATCTTTCCGCATTCAACTTTTTTACACACCCCAGTAAGCCCAGGAGTTTGACTTACTATTGGAATCAATCCCAATGCACACCCCTCATTTAATGCATTCGCATATACCTCGGCAGTACTATAAAATATGTTAAAATCGGCACCAGAGAATATTTTAGCTATTTTTTCTTGAGGTAATTGCTTAGTTTCAAAATATATTCTTGATCCAAACTTTTTCACAAGTTCTGATGCAAAATAGCAATATTTATTAAATTCCACATCCGAAACGTATGATCCATTACCGACTAAGATTATTTGTGAATTTGGAAACTCCTGCAAAACCGCTTCAGTTGTTTTTAGTACTGCAAATGAACATTTTTGCCAATTTTCAACTCTGTTTATGCAAACAAACAGCATTGCGTCTTGATTAATTGGCAATCCAAGCATTTTTTGAAGAGCTAGTTTGTTTTTTTCTTTAAATTCAAGAAAAGAAAGTTTTGAATCTTGTTTTAGATTAATAAACTCGCCCTCACAAAGAGCACTACTTTTTGTTGGAGAAAACAAATCGGACACTGGTTGATAAAGTGGTAGAACTAGTTTTTGAGCAGCCTTCAATAAATACTGCTTCTTAATTTGATAAAACTGAGTTTTTGTGTTTTTCCAATCATAAGGCGGATTTTTGTATAAACTATCTCCATCTGGACCGGTCAAGATAATGTCGGCTACAGAATATGCTTCTTTATTTACATTAATTAATTTATTTTTGCTCTTTTTTGAAAATGGTAACAAGCTCGTTTGCACAACTGGCAACATAATTGATCCATTACGATAACAAAGCAAGAAATTTCCAATCTGTCTTTTTTTTAAATAGGACAAAATTGCTGCAGTTGGAGAATTAAGCACAACAAGTACGTCAAGCCCCGCACTTAAACCAAAAGAAGATAACTCTTCATTAATAATCTTTTTTGAAGTGATGAACTGATTTATTGTTTCTGCTAAAAACAAATTATAATATCGCAAGGGGTTTTTTGGAGGTGTGTTTAGAAACTCATCATTGTTGAAACAATAATATCTAATTTCTGGCAGCTCTTTAAAAGTAAGCTTGAAAACCTTAACTAGAAACGTTTTATCAACCGAAAATGGGTTTTTTACTATCATTGAATCCAATTCGCATTTTGTTTCGGGAACACAGGTCTTAATTTGTTCGTTTGAAATCACAGTAAAAACATTTGTCTTAAAACCAATGTGTAAAAATAACCTTGCCGTAATACTTGTTGAACTCGCCATACCCGCATAAGCATTAATTTCTTGTGTTTGAGTCGAAACAACAATCGCAGTATTAAAATTTTTTAATAGATTTTTCCTAATTTCATTAATCATTACTGGTCTTTTTAGTGATTTATTTTGTATCCTCTTCCCGGGTTGGAATTTCCTTATTGATAAACCAACTTTATTATAC
>CAZIEL010000143.1:0-2963 GCA_964538165.1 uncultured archaeon
ATTTATTAAATTGTATTTCTGAAAGCTGATAGCTAAAAGCTAATTGCTAAATAATAGTCACCGAAGCAATTTTATCTCCAGATTCTTTGAAAGACATAAGTCTTACACCCTGGGTTGCGCGTCCAATTGTTGGAACATTTTTGAGTGATAATCTAATAACTTGAGCATATTCTGAAATAATTATAAAATCTTTTTCACCCAACTCCTTTGTGATAGCAAAGGCTGACACTATTTTCCCTGTTTTTGGAGTAATTTTTGCTGTTTTTATTCCAGATCCACCACGTCCTTGTACTTTGTATTCTTTCAAATCACTCTTTTTACCATATCCATTTTCCATTACTACAAATAATTTGCTCCCATCTTTGGTATCATTTTCAATAATATCCATTCCAACAACTTCGTCTTTATTTTTGAGTCGTATTCCCCTTACGCCAGCCGCAGATCTTCCCATTGCTCTTATATTTTTTTCTTTCATTCTTATTGCCTGGCCATTGCTTGACGTAAGAATCACTTCATCATTTCCACTTGTTGGCCTAACCCATTCCAAAACATCGTTTTCTTTTAATTTCAAAGCAATAAGCCCCGACTTTCTTACGTTTACAAATTTTTCTATTTCAACTTTTTTAATTAAACCATTTCTTGTAACCATCATGAGATATTTTTGTTTCTTTTCACCTATTGTAAAGAGTGCCGTTACTTTTTCATCTGGTGCGAGTTGTAAGAAATTGACAATATTTTGCCCCTTTGCCTGACGAACAGCAACTGGAATTTCATATGCTTTCAACTGAAATACTCTTCCCCTATTTGTAAAATAAAGTATGTCGGCCAGTGTATTCGTGGCAAATAAATGTTCTATAATATCCTCTTCTTTGGTTGTGGCACCAATAACACCTTTACCTCCACGATTTTGAGTATGAAAATTCTCCGTTGACATTCTCTTGATGTATCCATCTTTTGTCATAACAACAACAATATCTTCTTTTGGAATTAAATCTTCACTTGAAATTTCATTTACTTTTCCTTTTATAATCTTTGTTTTTCTTTCATCTCCATATTTTTCTTTGATTTCAATGAGTTCGTCTTTTACAATTTTTAAAATCTTCTTTTCGTCTTTCAAAATATCTGACAATTCTTTTATTAACTTATGTTTCTCTTTTAACTCTTCCTCGACTTTCAATCTTTCAAGATTTGCAAGTTGTTGTAATTTCATTTCAAGTATTGCAACGGCCTGGCGTTCTGAAAGTTTAAATTGTTTAATCAGGTTTGTTTTTGCAACATCTTTATCTTTTGATTGTTTGATTGTTTTTATTATTGCATCAATATGCTCTAGCGCCATTACAAGTCCTTCCAAAATATGAGCTCTGTCTTTTGCTTTGTTGAGTTCAAAAGTTGTACGACGAGTTACAACAATCTGGCGATGTTTTATAAATTCATTCAAAATACTTTTTAATGTAAGAAGTTTTGGTTGAATTCCATTAACCAATGCCACCATGTTAAAATGGAATTTTTCTTGAAGCTGTGTGTGTTTGTATAAACTATTTAGAACTTTCTTTGGATAGGCGCTGTCCTTTAAATAAATTACTATCCTAACACCTTCTTTGTTTGATTCGTCGCGTAAATCTGTGATGCCTTGAATTTTTTTATCTTTTACAAGATTTGCAATTTTTTCAATCAAAGTTGATTTGTTCACTTGATATGGAATTTCTGAGACGATAATCTTAAATCCCTTTTTTGCTTCAATAATATCTGTTTTTGCCCTTATCACTACTCCGCCCTTACCAGTTGAATAAGCTGCCTTTATTTCGCTTATGTCATAAATAATCCCGCCTGTTGGAAAATCTGGTCCTTTTACAAACTCACAAAGCGCGTCTACATCTGCATTTGGATTGTCTATTAGGTAACATGTTGCATCAACAAGCTCTGTCAAATTATGTGGTGGAATATTTGTGGCCATTCCAACTGCAATACCCATAGAACCATTTAGAAGTAATTGAGGAAGTTTTGCTGGAAGTACAACTGGTTCTTGATGAGATCCATCATAGTTTGGCATAAAATCAACAGTGTCTTTTTCAATATCATAAAGCATCTCTTCTGCTATTTTTGTTAATTTTGATTCTGTATAACGCATTGCAGCGGCTCCGTCTCCGTCCATAGAACCAAAATTACCCTGACCGTGGACAAGGGTGTATCGAAGTGAAAAATCTTGCGCCATTCTTACCAAAGAATCATATACGGCAACATCGCCATGTGGATGATATTTTCCCAAAACTTCTCCTACAACCGTTGCGGATTTTCTAAACTTTGATTTTGCACGAAGTCCAATGCTCCACATCGCATAAAGAATTCTCCGGTGTACGGGTTTTAGACCATCTCTGACATCTGGTAGCGCACGGGAAACAATTACACTCATTGCATAATCAAGATATGATGTCTTCATTTCTTCAACAAGTGGTTGAAAATTTACATTCTTCTGAGGTAATAGCTCAAATGTTTTTAGAGTTTCTTTTTTCTCTTTTAAAACTTCTTCTTCCTCTTCTTCAAAACTATTTTCATCTTCTTCTACTTCTTCTTGTTTAATGTTTTTTTTAGGCTCTTCGAAAATGGAATCATCTAAAACTTCGTGTTTTTTTATGTTAACCTTTTGTTCTTCTAATGATTTTTCTTTTTTAATAGTCTTTGCTTTTTTGATAGCTTGAACAGACTTAGAAGCTTTTGATTTCTGAGTTTTTGGAATCACTTTTTTAACTGCTTTTGCCTTCTTAATTTCTTTCTTTTTTGGAGTAGTTTTTACTGGTTTTTTGCTGACTTTTTTAATTGTCCAAGCCATAGATTTATATAGTAAAAATAATAAAAAATGACTATTATAGCCACCTTTATTTTAGCAAAAAATAAGCATAAAATCAACCCGTTGTATTAGTCCAGCACATATTGGACAAATAGTTATTTTCTATCAAATAATCAAC
>CAZIEL010000144.1:0-2849 GCA_964538165.1 uncultured archaeon
AAGTACCATAGCGAACACTTCTTTGTTTTCTACTTAAATAGAAATGTTTTTTGTTATATTTAAACTCTCTGCAGTTAAATCCAAAACATGTCCAAGAAATTGGATCTTTACCTTGTTATGCAGTCTGTTTCTTTTGCAGCTATGCTTGAAGCAAGATCTACTCTTAGTCCATCATTATTCCAGTAGAAGTCTCCGCTTCCACTAACTACACAAATTCTTTCATCCGCAACTAAATCGAATACATCTTGTAGTGATTCTATTCCTTCTCCAGCAGTATTCACAGTTACTGTTCCAGTTTCAACGTTTCCACCAGTACTTTCAAATGTTGCTGTTTGACTTTGACTCAACATCTTTAGTATTGTTTGTGAATCTTGTGGTGTGAAGAATGAACCGTATAAATTTACTCTTCCTTTCATTTCAACCATTGGCCAGTATAATCCGTATCCGCTTCTTCCTTGTAATTGTGTACTTGCAAGTCCATCAAATTGTTTATTGTATTTTGTTGTCATTGCATTTCCTAAGAAGTCGTAACATGTTGATCCAATTCCAGTCCATGAAATGAATGTAGGCCCTGTTTCTTGTGGTGAACCATTTACTTCTGCTTGGTAGAATGCATAAGCATCAATATTGTCCCCACTATCAATTGTTAGTATTAATGGTACTGCAACACTTGGTGTTAGTGTTATTTGTACATCGTCCCCAACTTCTGAAACTTTAAGTACATTTCCTCTTGTTGGAGTACTGTTTAGTGAATAGAATGCGCTTTCGCCAGTAACAAACCATAAGTCAACATTAGTTAATGGTGTTCCGCTTGAATTTGGTTGTGCTAAGATTCTTGATGATCCTGTTCCATTTACAACGAATACATCTTCAGTCATTTGTGTATATCCTGAACCGTATCCAACTCTTCCATTGTCTGAGTTAAGTCCAACCATTCCATTGAATGCTACATTGTATATTGGGTAGTATGGATCTGGGTCTCCTTGCGGTAATAATTCTACTTCAATACTTTCAATATTATTAACATCCCAAGTCCATGAGTCTTGCGCGAATGTAATTATTATTCTTGCATCATACTTTCCAGCATTCCATGCAGCTGGTTCTTGTGGCCAATCAACTTTGAATTTACTGCTTGTAAATATTTCTCTTAGTCCAGTGCTTTCGTATTCAGAAGGCAAGTTAGATAATTGCATTAAGTAATCATCAAAGTCTTCTTTGAAGTCATTACTAAATCCATCCTTTAGTAAGTTAGTCTTAAATGACAAGTAATCAAGCACAGTGTCTCCTTGTGTTAACATATTATTAGCAGCAAGAGTATTTTCGAAATATGTTTTGCTTGTTGAGTACTTCAAGCATTGTTGTGTTCCGTTTGATCCAATTACAAGTGTAGTTTGTATCTTATCATTAGCAGTGTTACTATTAGTGCATCCAGAGCACATTGTTGGAACCATTATTGCATCAACATTAAACTTTCCAACACCAGTATCGTTTGAATCAATTTCGCAAGTGAACTCAGCAAGACTAGTAAATGTTTGTGTTTGTGATGGACAAACATCAGCTTGATCTATTTGTGTTCCATCTTCCTTTGTTAATCTAAATGTAACAGTTGCACTCATTGGCAAGTTGTTTGTTGTTTTAACAACAGCAGTTAGTTTTGCTCCTGCACTTGCTTCACTAGCTTCAATTGAAACAATTCCAACATCAAGACTGTTTGTATCAAGTTCTTGTGTGTTTGTTCCAAGATTCTCAATTGAAGAAGGACATTCAACGATTTGACTTCCGTATTGTTTGAAGAACTCTTCAATATCAAAGATCTTCTTGAAAGTTGAAATCATGAATTGTGTAGTATCACAATACTTGTATCCGTTTGGATTAAGTTGTGAATCACATTGAGTTGCACTAATATCACTCCAGCCCCAAGCTAACTTCATTCTTGGAACTGCATCAGGCCCAGTAACACCACTCTTTCCATCAACATCACAACTCTTTTGCTCAATTATTGATCCAACATCGTGATAATCAAATGAAGTGAACAACAAGTGGAACTTAGACTCATAATCTCTAACTTCCTCAATAGTTAAGTCTTCATCAGTTATTTGAGCAACTTCTTCAGAGTTTGCGCTTGAAGAACCAAGCCATGAAAGTGCTTCTTCAAACCAATTATCCCCATTATTACCACTCAAGTCTTCGCCTCTTGCTTCAGCTTTTTCTTTTACATAATCATAATTGTAATCAGTATCATAAACATTCTCGTGCCCAGTTACAACAAGTGTTGCTTTCCATGGTTCGTGTATTGAATCATTTTGAAGTGCACCAGGGTTTGTGAACTCAAGTTCTCTTATTTCTTTAAGTCCTAAAGATGCAGTTAGAGTTTCACTACTATAATTTACATTACTACTTGCAGTTGAAGTTGATGTATCAGTAGTTGATCCGCTTGTTCCGTAGTAAGTATCATAATCGTAAGTCACATCTCCAACACTCATTCCAATTCCATTATCACTTTCAAGTGATGCTTCATCAAATTCAACTAAATCCATTGTGAAAGTGTCACTATAATTTATTTCAGTATCTTTAGCATTGAAAGCTTCCCAAAGAGCAGTTGTAGTTGCACCAGCAAGCATACTTCCCCACCAAGAACTTGTTTGTGAACCTGTTACAAATCCAATTCCAGCATTAATCAAACTACTTGTCAAAGAATTCTGGAATGAAGAAGCAGTTCCACTCGCTGAAGAAGAATTATTATAAGACTCCGCACCAGTACCAGCAGTTGCTAAAATAAATGCAGCATCAGCATCATCAGCATCATCAGCATCATCAGCATCATCAGCATCATCAGCATCATCAGCATC
>CAZIEL010000145.1:0-2955 GCA_964538165.1 uncultured archaeon
ATTTTTCAGCAGAACACCTAAAAATCGATCCTTTATAAAGTTTTGTCCCAAAGCCGCTCGCAGATGCCTTTTTATTCAGTTAACTAGTTATTATTTCAATTAAATTCAAACTAAGGAGGGATTTGATTGAATTTTTTAAAAATTTCATCTACTCTAGTTTTGTTGCTAATATTAGCGCTATTTTTTGGCTGTAATCAGCAAAGCTTTTGTGGAGATCAATTATGCACGGCAGGGGAAGAAAATACTTGCCCGACAGATTGTGCAAAACCAGTTAATGCAACCGTAAATGTTTATGTTTCTGGCGGTTATGATGCCCAAGGGGACATATCACTATATTGGTATCATAGCAAAGATGTTTCTTTGAATGCTTATCAAAATATTACTTCTCGTTTAGGAGAACATTGGTTCGGGGAAGACTCAAAGAATTTGTACGTTAGCTTTAATCAATCTCAACAAGGAGAAAGACCATTAGGTAACGATAGACAAGTTTCAATGAATTTCACAGAGCCCGGTGATTATTACTTTGAAGTAAGATCTGATGACTATTCGTATAGAGCAGTTTCAGAAAAAATTACAATTACTGCTTCGGATACATATAATGTTAATTTGAATATGGTTCCAAGTAATCCTGCAGTTAGAGTAAGAGCTTATGATGAATCTGGCAGTACTCTTTATGGGGATGGAACAATAACTTTGACAACAGTTGAATCAGATTGTAGTTATGGTGAATGTAATGATAATGAGTGGACTTACGATTCAAGACACTTCTATAGTGGGGAAGAAATGAACGCACTCTTTTTCGTTTATGTGCCTTATAACGACTATTTGAAGAATGAATCAAAGAAAGTTTATTATAAAATCAAAGTAGAAAGAGCAGGGTACGTAACTCAAACTTTGTACTACTGGCCATACGATAAATATTCAGACTATGGCGTATGGATGCAAAAAGATGGTCCTACAGAAAAAGGAGATCTTAAAGTAAAAATTGTTCCTGGAGTTGGAACAACTCAAGAAGATATAGCTGAACTAAATGGAACACAAGCACAAGCATGTTTCAACGAATGTTATAATACAGTAGTTGAAAATGGTGCAGTTGTATTTAGTAACATTCCGTATGGAAATTACTCAATTAGAGTAGTTGAAGACTTTGATTATCAAAGTTCAGACCCTCCAATGAGCGCATCAGGAGAAGTGTCTCTTAATGCAAATCCAAGTTATGGTGACATAATTGGACTAAGAGGACTTGGAATGAGTATTTCTTTACTCAAGGGTGATGGTAGTCTGATAGGTCTTTCAGAAGATGTATATGCTGTACAATCTTGTTACGTGGATTATGGAACAGAATCTTGTTCAGTTGTAAATGATCCTCCATATAAGTTAACTCTGACTGAAAATCCATTAGAGATGTCCGGAATATTCTATTCTGAAGAGCAAGTGCTTGATTCAGAAAATCATTCAATGAAAGTACAACTAATGTACAATGGAGAAACTAAATGGTTCTCTTATGGAATGAAACAAGGATACGCAGAATATAATTGGCAGTTTAACACTGTTGGAAATCCAAACGGAGGAATCCCTGAATCTACTGCAAGAACTGCTTGGAAATCAGCAGAACCTTTTGCAATAAATGATTGGGCATATTCTGGAGATACTTTAACGCTAGTAATAAAGAACAATGCTGCTGAAACATTACAGTTAATGTCTGTTTCAGTTGGTGGCGAGACATATGACTCAAATATATCTCTTGCTCCGGGGCTAGTAAGCACAATAGACCTTGTTCTTGGTAATTGTACTCAAGGACAAAGTTATAGTGTTTCAAAAAATACAATCTCGTTTGTATATAATTCTGCAAATATAAGTGGAAAAGTTCAAGCTGGTGCAGCAGACATCTTAGGGACTTGTAGCTAATTAATCTAAATAGAGTAAAAGTGCATTTTTGCGCTTTTACTTTTCTTTTTTTTAAAGATTTTATCGCACTAGAAATTCTTTTATACTGCCGTTCACTTCTTTTTGTTGGTTGTAGAGTCATGGCAGTTATTAGTGTCAAAGAAGTGTCCAAGTCTTTTGGAAAAAAGAAGGTTTTGGATAATGTTTCTTTTGATATTGAGGAGGGGGAAATTTTTGGTCTTCTTGGGAGTAATGGAGCTGGAAAAAGTACTCTTACTAGCATTATTTTAGGTCTTGAAAAGTCTTCAAGCGGAGAAGTTTATTTTTTTGATAAGAAAAAGATGTCAAGTGTTAGAAAAGAAATTGGTTTTGTTCCGCAGGAAGTTGCTTTTTACAAGGACTTTACTGTAGAAGCAAATATGAATTTTTTCGCTGGAATTTATGGATTAAAAAAAGGGGCTGCGAAAAAAAGAATTGCGTATTTGCTTGATTGGCTTGCAATAAAAGAATATTCAAAAACAAAAGCGGATCTTCTTAGTGGGGGTTATCAAAGATTGTTAAATATTGCAATCGCTTTGCTTCATGATCCAAAAATTCTTTTTCTTGATGAACCAACAGTTGGGCTTGATCCAAACATGAGAAAACTTTTTTGGGAAAAAATTCTTGCATTAAAAGATTCAGGAAAAACTATTATTATCACTACCCACTATATGGATGAGGCTGAAAGACTTTGTAGTAGAGTTGCTTTAATGAAGAAAGGAAAGTTGCTTGTGATTGGAAAACCAGTTGAGTTAATTAAAAAGTATGGTGGAATTAAGGTAATGATTCTTGAAGTAAGTGAGGCTGTAAAAGAAGAAGATATTAGTAGAATTAAAATTGTTTTAAAACAATCAATGGTTTTAGCAAGAGGAAAATTGCTTTTTATTCCTTTAGAACAAGAACACGGTTTAGAAAAAATGCTTGCAGTTGTTCAACTCTTAATGGGGCAAGGATACAATATTACCTCTTCAACAATGAAAGAACCAAGTCTTGAAGAAGTTTTTTTGAATTTAACTGGGGAAAAGATGA
>CAZIEL010000146.1:0-2907 GCA_964538165.1 uncultured archaeon
AATTATTCCAGTTTCTTGATTTTTGCTCTTCTGAGAACCTTTTAAAACCTTCTTATTTACTTTTTCATTATTAGCTTTGGTGAGGATATGAAGTTTCCAAAAGAAAAGAAATTATTTTGTGTTAAATGTAAAAAGCACACTAAACACAAATTAAAAGAATTTAAATCAGCAGCTAAAAGAACTCTTGCTGCAGGTAATAGAAGACACGAAAGAAACACATCTCATGGATATATGGGTAAATACAAATATGTTGTTTTTGTAAAGAAACAGAACAAAAAACCAGTTTTTGTTGCTGAATGTGTTGAATGTAAGAAAAAGATTCCTTATTCTTTAGGCAAAAGAATGAAGAAAGTTACTCAACAATGATTTTGTTAAGTCTTTGCGAGTACAATAAATTAAACTTTCTTCTTTTTTTTTCTTTTTTTTTATTTATTTCATTGCATTGCTTTTGAGTTGGGGTTAAATTCTTTTCTCTTCTGTTTTATTTATGCAAATTAGTTATTATAGCACTAATAATAAGAATTATAGGGTTAATTTCGAAACAGCTTTGCTTTGTGGACTTGCTCCTGATTATGGGTTATATATGCTTGATAGAAAAGAAATTCCTCTCTTTTCTCGTGAAAAGATTCTTTCAATGCAACAAATGAGTTATGCTCAAATTGCATTTGAAGTACTTGATTCTTACTTGTCTTTAGAAATTCCTTCTTCTGATTTGCGTGCTCTTCTTGATGATGCTTATTGTGAAGATAAAATTCCAACTAGAATAGAAAAAGTGGATGACTTAACTTTTATAATGTGGTTAACTAGTGGTCCCACTTATTCTTTCAAAGATTATGCTGCACGTTTTTTTGGCAGGGCTTTAAATTATTTTTTAGGAAAAAAAGGGCTTAAACGAACTGTTGTTGTTGCAACAAGCGGAGATACAGGCGGTGCTGTTGCTGATGCACTTTTTGGATTAGATAATGTTGATAATATAGTTTTTTATCCAAAAGGATCAATTAGTGAAGGCCAAAGAAGACAAATGACTACTCTTGGTAAGAATGTTTATGCGTTTGAAGTAAATGGAGATTTTGATGTTTGTCAAGCATTAGCGAAAAATTTACTTAATGATAAAGATTTTGCAGAACAAGTGTTTGGAGACAAAGAGAGGCTAACTTCTGCTAACTCGATTAGTCTTGGTAGATTATTGCCTCAATCAGTTTATCCATTTTTTGCTTATTCAAGAATAGCAAAAGATTTTGAACCGGTTGTGGCGAGTATTCCTTCTGGAAACTTTGGTGACATGATGGGGACAGTTCTTGCAAAACAAATGGGTTTACCTATTTCAAAAATTATTTGTGGAGTAAATGAGAACACTGAATTTCCTGACTTTTTGCAATCCTATAATTATGTTGTTTCTGAATCAAAAAAATCTCCTTCAAGCGCAATGATTGTTTCTCATCCAAGTAATTTGTCAAGATTAATTGATTTTTATGGTGGGCACATGTTTGATGAACGTGACCAGTTGACAAAGAAAGTTGTTAAAGAGGGAGTAATTGATAAAATGCCTAATATTGAAGAAATGAGAAAAGATATCTTTTCAATAAGTGTAAACAATGAAGAGCATTATTCTACAATGAAAAGGGTTTATGATTCGACAAAAATTGTTTTAGATCCGCATGGGGCGGTTGGATGGAAATCTCTTGAAGAATATAGGTCAAAAAATGGTGTTTCTCTTGCTGTAATTTATGAAACTGCCGACCCTGGAAAGTTTCCAATTGATGTGAATAAAGCCCTTGGAATAAGTCCTCCTCTTCCAAGTGGAATGAAAAAACAACAAACTTTGTCTGAACGAATTTATTCCATAAATAGTGCTTCTCTTTCTACTCCTAATGGATTGAAATTAACTGATAATCAATTTAAAGAAGCAAAGGAAAAGATTTCAGAGATATTTGCTTGATAACTTTGTTTTGTTTTGCTTTAGCAAGTTTTTTTAACTTCTAACGCTATTTTACTATTATGACTTTTAACAATTCTTTGCTCTTATTAATTAAACAAAATCCAGGGGTAGATTTTAACGATCTTTTAGCAAAAATTACTCCTCGATACAAAAATCCTTCTTCAGCAAAATCAGCTTTGATGCGTTCTTTAAAAGATATGACTTCTTTTGGTTTGATTAAAAGAGAAGGATCAAAACTTCTTATTACTGATAAGGGTTTAGCTTCAATGAGTATTGAAATGAAGGACAAACTTGTTTTGCGTTTAAATGAAGAAATGAAACATCCTCTCTCAAGCATTGATGATATTGTTAGACTCTTATTGATTCTTTCGCAAAGGGGATCTCAAGATAAAGATTTACTTAACAATGCAAAAGAAAATTCTTCTTTTACAATTAGTGATATTGAAGAGTTAAGAAAAGAGATTAGGGCAAAAAGAAAGCACTTAAAGAGAATGAGTTTACTTCTTGAACAACAAATAGAAAAATTAAAAGAAATTGACTTCAACGATTCAGCAATATTGCCATTTAATGAAGAAGTTGCTGAGAGAATTGCTTTATTTAGCAAGGGGCAAAAGATTGTTGTTGAAACAAAAGATAGTGATGTTTTGTCAAAAATTCCCGAACATTGGAAAAAAGTGGGGACTGACATTATTTCAGTTGAAGGAGAGAACATTAATCTTCTTTCTCAACTCTTAGCAGGACTCTTGTCAGCAAAAGCAGTTTTATACTTGCCTGGATTAAAAGTTACTTTAATGGCGGGAAAAGCTACAATAGTTGGTCCATACAAATTAGTAAAACAATTCTCTGAAATAAAACTCTCTGAACCATCTTTAGTAGTTGAAGAAAAAAAAGTTGAAGAAAATAGCGCAAGAACAATTTAACTACAATATCTGTAGATTTTTATTAACTTAATTAGATCTGATATAGAT
>CAZIEL010000147.1:0-2906 GCA_964538165.1 uncultured archaeon
GTGAGCACCAAAAAGCCCCAATCATTTTTCTAAAGCATTTTGATATACCTCATTTATTTCAGAAAAAGATAAAACCCTATCCCAAATAATGACTTCATCAATATTACCCTTAAATGAATCCGCAGTTCCACCCAATTGATTTGTAGAAATATAAACATTACTTGTAGTAATATTTCCCGAAAAACGAGTCTTTGGGTTAATACTTGATTGAAGAACCCCATCAACATACAAAGCAACATTATTATCACTAGTAGAAAACGTGCCCACTATATTATGCCACTGATCATCCCTAATTAATTTTGATGAAACAATAATTAATTGAGGACTAGGCGAAGCAACAGTTCCATCAGTAGCCCAAATTACGGCTTTATTTAAATTGCCATAAATACATTGAGAAATACTCCATTGAGATTGTGGGCCAGAATAATACACATTACTAAGCTGGGACGAAATTATTCCTGAATTGCAAAGAAAATCCTGTCCAGAAGGATAAGGACTTCCTTTAACCCAAACAGAAACAGAAAAACCATTAACAGAACTAACTGGTTTTATTCCACTAGCGCTAAATTGTCTAGATCCTGCTCCATCTAGTTCAAGCCCAACACCAAAAGCACCATCAGAATAAGTTACTCCAGAACTATTTACGACCGTAAAACTGTTTCCCTTTCCGCTAGAGTCTTCTGCTGAATTATTTAAGTGCAATAATTGCCCAACCCCAATATTTAAAGGAGCAGATTTCAAGTAATAAAACCCATTAAATTTAACATATTCATTACTTGATTCTTTAAGACTATCAAAAGAATCACTAACCCTAACAACACTCGTCTGTTCTTGCCCAATAAAAACAATATTAATAACTACAGCAGAAACAATTGCAACAACCAAAATTGCTGCACCAATAATTAGCAAATACTCAATCGCACCCTGCGCTCTGTTTTGCATTAATTGATTAAACATTACACATATTTAATCCCTTCTAAAATACAAATTACTTATGCAATTCTTGCGAATAAAACAAATAGAAAAAGGATGGAGTTCTTTTATTTTTCTCGTAGAAGGAGAAAATAAAGAAAAAATAGTTTTAAAAGAACCAAAACCAAATTCTCCTCGAATGGATATTGCAAACAGAGAAGGAAAAAATCTTTTACTTGCAAATAGCGTTGGCGTTGGACCAAAAGTGCTTGAAGTAAATTATGAAAAAAACTATGTACTAATGGAATACATTGACGGAATTGAGTTAAACAAATATATTTTTGGTCCAGACTTTGTTAATGTTACAAAATAACAATTATATGATTTTATTAAAGAACTATACAGACAATGCTTACTCCTTGACTCAATTGGATTAAATCACAAACAACTACAAGGCGGAAAAAATATTTTGGTGAAAAAGAAAGTTCTTGAAAATGGAGAAACACAATTCCTTCCAGTGATAATTGATTTTGAAAAAGCAAGCCTTAGAAGCATTCATGATCCAAAAAACATTGGCCAAATAGAAGCAATGTTCTTCTACAACCCCCACGCAGAAATGAGCAAAAGGATAAGAGAAAAGTTAGAAATTCATATTTAGAAAACTAATTTGATTTGTACGCGTACACATCAAATTGTTCAAAAAATGCATTTATATCTAATTGGTGATGCGTTCCATCATTCCAATGATAACTATCAAAATACAAATACAAATATCGTCCCTCAAAACTACCATTAAGAGTAACAGTTCTATAACCAGTTAAAATATTGTCTGAAACTGAGTCAACCTGATCTAAATCATCCCTTATTGCAGCACTATCTACAAGAGAACTCTTAAGTATCATCCAAACCTGTCCTGAACCTGGACTTTCAGGAGTTTGACCTTTAAATTTTGCTTTCAAAAAAACAACACCTTTTATTTTTGATCCTAAATCAACTTTTATTCTTCCATACGGATCGCTTGAACTTGAATTTGTGTAACAAGTAATACCAGTATTTTCATTTTCATCAAGTAATTTTGCAACAGAGGTAGAATTAACTGTTTCACAAAAAGCATTAGCTTCTAATTGAGAAGACCAATCCGCAACTTGTAGTTTTGTCAAATAATTCATTGAGATATAATCCCTACACTCAAGACCAGAATTGTCAGCTTTCTTTACGACAACTTGATTAGCTGCACAAGTTGGGAAAGAATCTCCAACTTCCACACCACAAACTTGTTTTATACAAGAGATTTTCTTAATATAACCCGCAATAGCAGCAAAATTTTCCCAACCATTTCCAGTCCAAAAGTTAACATTCACTCCGCCACCAGTATCATTGCCCCATGTAAGGTTAGAATCAAAAAGATCATTCCCAAGTAATTGACACACTTTATTATACTGAGTTAATTGCGGTCTCGCTCCTTCAGCAATAGCACAATAAGAACCATTACACAAAGTAGTGCTCACATCTACTAAACCAGTTTTTTCTAAATGACAACCACTGTCAGGTTCTGTTCCGCCCCCAATTGAACCAGAACAATTCGAATTCGAATTAACTATTAAGTTTGCTACTCCTGTAGAAGTTAATCTCCCATCAGCAGCAGTTACTCTTGTTTGAACATCAATAGTGTGAGTACCTTGAGTTAAATCTCCAACCCAAGATAAAACCACGGTTCCGCCAAGAACATAATAGTCCCCTCTCACGCTAGCAATATCCACTTCACTACCATCCACTAAAAGCCGGTGATATGCCGTAGTTGCGACAGTTGGCGCACTTATCCCAACTTGTGATTCAAAATAAATAATTGCTTTTCCGCTATTGAAATCCTTTGTAATTGCCACCCCTGGAATAGAAACCCAACTAGTTGAACTGTTAGTATAACTACTATTATTTGAATTATAAGTTGAAACACACGATGAACCACCAACAACACTTCCTCCACTTAATCCAGT
>CAZIEL010000148.1:0-2903 GCA_964538165.1 uncultured archaeon
ATACCCCGACCGGGATTCGAACCCGGGTTACAAGCTAACAACAGCTTTTGTTTTGTTCTCACGAAAGTTAAGTTTTCTTGGTGTCGCGTTAGCAATACCAAAATACTTTCGCAAGCCTTAACAAGGCTCTGAAAGGCTCATGTGCTTGACCACTGCACTATCGGGGCACTTTTTAAATTCTCTGAATTCAAAACCTGCACTATACTTTTCGATAGTGCAATTTTTGATGAATCTTTTTCTAAAATGTTCCTACACTATCGGGCAATATTTTTTTATTAATTAACTTTGCCTTTAGTCACCCATATTTAGCTTTGCTAAAACCAGGCTTATTTTTACTCTCTAGAAAAATTGCGACAGAAATCATTTATAAAGCTTTCATTTACTCTTTTTGTTATTAACTGACGGTGAGTTAAGAATGGTTGACTTTAAGGAATCAATTGGAAGAAGGTTCAATAATGTTTTTGTTTGCCAAAGATGCAACGCAACTAATAGATCTTCATCAGGAAAACCTGCAAAGTGTAGAAAATGCGGTTCTATGCGATTAAGATTAAAGAAGAAAAAAAGAAAAGCAGCAGCATAAAATTTGCTAAAGCTTTTCCATTTTTATTTTTTATTAAAATCACTTCTTTTACATGCTTGTGACACAAATCATTTAACTTGATTGTAACTTATTTTTTATTATGAAAACAGAGTTCGAAGTAAAAGTACTAAATATTGATCCTAAAGAGATTAAAGCAAAGTTAATTTCTCTTAATGCAATTTTTTTAATTAAAAGAAATATGAAAAGACATGTTTATGATATTGATTCGAATGATAAATCAAAGTGGATTAGATTGCGTGATGATGGAGAAAATGTTACTTTGACATTTAAACAAATTACTAGTAACGAGATTGATGGAACAAAAGAAATTGAAATTATTACTGGTGATTTTGATAAAACTAATGAAATGCTTGAGTCCCTCGGATTCAAATCAAAAGCTTTTCAAGAAAATAAGAGAGAAAGCTATAAACTTGGAGAAGCGAGTATTGAAATTGATTCTTGGCCAAAAATACCCCCTTATTTAGAAGTAGAGGGAGAGAATGAAAGTGTTGTTTATCAAGCATTAGAAAAACTTGGAATAAAAAAAGAAGAAACCACTTCAATTGGAGTAAGAGAAGTTTATGCAAAATATGGTTTTGACATACACTCGTTTAAAGAACTAAAATTTGATTAATTTTGAAAAGTTATTCAACCATAAAGCATTTTAATAACAAAGAAATCAATCTTTTGTGATAAACATGGCTAAAAAAATTAAAAAGAAACAAAAGACAAGCAAGGTACAAAAAATTATTCCAATTGAACAAGAAAAAAACAAGCTTTCTATGAGAGAAAAAACTAAAGCGTACTTAGAACTATCAAGAGTAGGAAACTCTCTAATGGCCGGAATTGCAATATTAATTGGATTTTATTTATCAAACGGAACAAACGCATTCACAGCTTTTTTTGCTACGTTATCCGGAATGTTTATTTGCTCAGCAGGACAAGCAATAAATGATTATTTTGATGCAGAAATTGATGCAAAAACATCAAAACATAGACCAATTCCCTCCGGAAGAATAGAAAAAAGAAAAGCTGTGTTTTACGCTATGTGGTTATTCTTCTTTGGGATACTTGGAGCATTTTTCATTAATATTGCAACACTAGTAATTGCAGTGATATTTGCAATATTATTAATTGCTTACCCAATGTTTATGAATAAAGTAAAATATATTGGTAACTTTGTAGTGGCAGGCGGAACTGCAATCACTTTTATTTACGGAGCCGCAGCAACAGGATTTATTCCAAGCATAGTAGTATTTTTAGCAGCAACCGCATTTTTTTCTAATTTGGCAAGAGAAATAACAAAAGACGTTGAAGATATTAAAAAAGATAAGGGCTCGAAAAGAACCCTTCCCATGGTACTCAATGCTAAGACTGCAAAGTTCTTCGTTGTGATTTATTACGCTCTAGCAATAATTGGCGGGCTAAGCGCATACACCTTGTTTGGATTGAATAATTACTTTTTAGCATTCATTTTACTTTCAAGCGCAGTTTTCATTTACTCAGCACTATTATTATTTAAAAATTATAATCAAAAAAGCCAAAGAATCTCAAAAATTGGAATGCTTCTAAGTCTAATCGCATTTGTTCTAATAGTATTGTAAATCTTTATTTTTACAAGCAAAGGTGAATGAATGATAAGAGCAATTTTTCTCGATTTTGAAGGAGTAGTAACAAAAAACGGCAAAATTCTTCATGCAAAATTATTTCCAATCCTTCAACCTTATGCAACTTTTGAAAAAATGCACACTCGATACAATAAAGCGAAAAGAGGACAATTAACTTATGATGAATTTGTCAATGGAATTCCAAAAGAAATGTTATTTCCTCACTTAAATGACATTGGATATAGAAAAGGATCAAGGGAAGCACTAAAACAATTAAAGAAAAAATATCCTCTCTTTTTAGCATCAAATCATATTGATGTTTATTTTGACATTGAGATTGAAAAAATGCAAGCAAAAAAGTTTTTTAATAAATTATTTGTTAGCGATGAAATGAAATGTGCAAAACCAGATAAAGAGTTCTTTTTAAAACTAATAAGAGATACCAAATACAAACCAAACGAATGTGTTTTTGTTGATGATGCAAAAGTAAATCTAAAAACTGCCCACGAAGTTGGTTTTATTACTATTTGGGTTAATAATGTTGGAGTCGAGGACAACAGAAATAAAATTGAATACAAGCCCGATTTTGAAATTACTGACCTTAGAGACTTAAATAAAATTATTCCCAAAATAAAATAATTATTATTTGAATAATTAATTAAGTTGAAATTAACTATGGATAAATTGAAAAGTCGCATTTTTTCCCGCAATCAAAT
>CAZIEL010000149.1:0-2886 GCA_964538165.1 uncultured archaeon
GTCCATTGGATTAGCTATAACACACTCACTTGATGAGTCTGATAGGGAGTTACATTGTGTATTTCCACACTGACCATAGGTTACTTGTGGACAAGCTGGAGAAGCAAATGTGTTTGAACACCCACTTGATGCAACGCACGCATCAGTTGTACATCCATTATTATCATTACAATTTAGAGTAGTTTTTTGGCATTTCCCTTGTTCTCCATTTGCTTGGATATCTAAAGCAAGAGCATTACAGTCCCAAATTGTGCAAGGAGGAGTTGATGTTCCACAAAATCTATTTTCTTTAATACATCCTCCTTTTGAGCTTACGCACTTTTCTTCAGAACAATAATTCCCATCAGTAGGACAAACTGTTTTTGTTTTTATTTCACATAATCCGGTAGCTTCACTACAACCAATAGTACTGCATGGAGGGTCTTGATAAATATGAGTTCCTGTTGAACTATCATAAACTGCGGTACAATTAACTGGATCGTGGATAATTTGTCCTGTGGCTGCATCACATCTTTCGGTAGTACATTTGTTTCCATCATCCATTAGTGGTTTTGGAACACAACCATTTGCTATTGAAGTATCACAAGCACCCGTGCTGCATAAATCTTTTGTACAATCTTTTGGGGTTTGAACACAATTCGGTTGAATCCCTGTAGCATCATAACACGTGTTTAGTGGAGGGCAATTTGTTCCATTTCCCTGACCAGAACCAGGCCCGCCACCACCGCAGCAATTTGCAAGAATTGGTTTTCCATTCTGATCATAAATTGGCCTAATTTTTCCAGTTTCGTAACATTCATACAAACCGCAAATATTACCTGAACTATAACACAAAGTTGCCGGAGGTGTACAAGGCTCACCTATTGGGTTTCCGGGCGGAGTAACTCCCCCAGCAGTGCATGTCGGGTCAAGATTTGTTGCAACATTTAGTTTTGTTGAGGGATTAACATTTCTTCTAATCGCAACTTTGAAAACTATTTCGCTTGAAAGATTTTTTTGTTCATTAAATAAACCAACTATTTGTGAATAATCTGTGCAAGTTACTTTTGCTTGAACAAATATTTTTGGATTAAGTGTTAAAACGTGTTCTTTTGCAAGTGCGCCTGCTCCACAACTAATTTGCCCAGGACTATAGGGGGCATCATTTGATGATGGAAATAAATCGGTTTCAGAAGGATACACTATTTGTTTTTGTTTTAGTGAGAGACTATCAGGATCGGCTGATTTTTTTTCGCTCCATTCACTAAACGCAGAAATGTTTGCTGATTTTAGTGACTTTGATTTACACTTTAGCGAAGCTGTTTCCGTATCGTTATAAATACAAAACTGTTGTTCTCTAACATCATCACAAATATAATTATAATCATTTATTTCTACTGAACAAGTTATTTGTGAGTTAGAAAATAAATTGTTTAAGTTTGTCATCTCCTTTTGAAGTTGTGAATTAATATCCGCCAAAATATTTGTGCCTGCGTTTTTACAATTTGTTTGTTCTGTTGCTTTTACTAATAAAGTATCACTTAAGTTACAGCTACATTTTGCGTAAGTTGACGGAACCGCATATTCTACTGCAGACACTACTACATTTCCAAAAAAACTTGGGTCGTAAGATATCCAAGAATAGAGTGTTTTGTATAATTTCCAAACTGGAAAACCAAGACTTTCTTTATCTGGTGCTTTTAGAACCTTACTTCCATCCGAAGAAGCGGTAAAGACGTTAACATCAAAATCGACTTCCTCATCAGTAAGTTCATTAAAATTGTTTGGGTTAAGTGGAGCGTAAGCATTAACATCCAAATCGTAAGAAGAAATTGCATAATCTAGTTTTGTTATTGCTAAATTGTCAAGCATTTGTGCTATTGCTGATTCCGCTAAGAAATTGTAACTAGTATCCATGTGATTTATGTCGGGAACTAAAGTAGTATTGTAGTACCAAATTTTTGATTGAGACGAGAAACCGTTTTGTAAAAACTTTTCAGTCCCTGCATTAAGTGCTTCATCAATTGTAAGAGAGGTTTCTGAATGGATTTTTTGATTGGATTGATTCTCTGCTTCAGCATTTAAAGAAACGTTAAACTGAGTAGAAACTACTAGCACAACCATTATTGCAGCAATTACTAATACTACTGCCACTGCATTTCCTTTAACATTCATAAAATCACTGGTATTTTTTCATGAGTAAAAAGAATACTCCTATTGCAACTGCTGCTAAGATTAAAACCCCGGCCGGGATAATTAAAGAAAATAAATCAGAAGAATTAGTTGGTGGTTTTGTAACTGGTTTGTTTTGGTCTTGAGTTGGTTTTGTTGGATTATCTTGAGGAATAAACTGGTTTTTATCAATTTCATTTTGTTTTACTTCTTCTAAATAACAATCATAATCCACCCCTTCATAACAATCTGGATCACACACACTGTCAGTTGAGGGATTACAGTAATTGTCTTTTGAATTTGATGCACAATCGTTTGGACAAGACGCAAAGTTTTCATTAGATTCACATTTTTTGTTATTGTTGCAAAGTAATTGAGAGATATTTTGTGTAAAAATTACTTGCCCATTTTTAGTAACTACAAGAGTCATATTTTTTTCATAATAGGGTAAGTAAAATGTTTTTGTTATTTCTTTTAGTTCTTCTGGCACTCCTGAAACATAAAACGAGAGATTAAAGTTTGCTAAGTAGAGTTGATTATTTTGATCATCAAATAAGTTTATTGAATACACTCCTTCGCTTGAAGTGCTAGGGTAACCTGTAATTAGAGTTAGAGATTTAATTTGTGGAGTTTGAATTGAGTTTGGAAAAGAGATGTCAGTTGAGATTATTTGTTGTTCAGAAGCTATGCAAAATGGAAGTAATATTAGCAATAATAGAATAATTCCTGTCTCTT
>CAZIEL010000150.1:0-2878 GCA_964538165.1 uncultured archaeon
TAAAAGTAGTAAGAATACCAATAAAAATTGCTAACAAAATACGAACAAACATCATCAAAATAACCTCTTTTTGTTTTTCTTATTAAATCTTTTATTGTTTGAAAAATTAATATTTTCGTTAGTGTTAAGTAAAGATTTTAACAACGCTTTATTTTTAACTCCAAAACGGTTTGATCCTCTACCGTACCCTGCTCCCACTTGGTTTCCTAACAAGCTTGGTTTGTAAATAATTGGAGGGAATATTTGAGAAGAAGGGGGGAGTATTTCTGGGGGTTTAGGAGTTGGAGAAGGAGGTGTTGGTTTTGGTGCGTTAAATATTTTTATAACTGGATTAATTATCGGATTAGGGGCAGCATTAATGATTTTTTGAACAGTAGCTTGTTTTGGTTTGATTAATTGAACTTGCTTTTGTCCTTGCGCTAACCAAGTTTTAGAAACAGTATTAGTAATGGGATAATATTTAGTTGTTGGTTCTATTCTAAACACTGGTTTGCTTGAAGTAGGGTTAAATAAAGTTTTGTTAATTGCTCCGCTAAAAATAATATTTTTAGGCATTGTTTTTGGGAAACTAATTAACCTTCCGAATTGATCATCATATTTTGTTGGATTCCATTTTCTCCAATCATATTCTTTAGTGAAATCTATTTTTGTAACTCCTGTTATTTCCTCATCTGCACCCAAAGTTGGTCTTTTAAAAAAATCTTCCATATTTGTTGGTTTGATTAAAGGATCTTCTAGTTCTAGTTGGCTAACTGTGCCGGGTCTAAAAGTTCCCCTAACATCCCTATTAATTTCAATTAACTCATTTTTTGCTTTTTGTTTAACTTTCCCAATACCTCTAATTAATTTTGTTTGAGAAGTAACCTTAACTTTAGGCATAAGTATTCTGCCTGATTTAGGGTTTACGCCAAGCATTGGTTTGTTAGGTTTTGGAGTAAAAGTAAACCCTCTTTTTTTAACTGTTAACCCAAATTGATTACTTTTCAATCTTAACCCTAAAGGTTTTGTAGAGGAGGGAGTAACTTTTGGGTAAATAGTTGTTTTTTGTACTATTCCTTTATCTCCAATTAATCTAATGTTGGTTGAGGTTCTAACGTTAGTAGTTTTTTGGAAATTAATTAATTTGCTTTTAGAGCTTTGCACAGGGGTCTTTATTAAAGTAGTTTTTGTTGTATCAGTCAAAATAAGTTTTCCTGAACCCTTAGTTTTAGAAGTAATTAATACATCCTTTCCATCGCTAACTAGTGAGTTTCTGCTGCCAGCACCTACTCTCATTTCGCCAATAACTGTTTCATACTTAGAAGTTTTAATTAACGGTTTTGGTTTAATTAAACTGCCTTTTATTTCTAATTCAGTTCTGGGGGGATTAATGTTTACTATTTTTTCTCTTGGATTGTTTTTTACAAGCAAGTCTAACTCTCGCAAACTTTCTTTACTTGGGAGCTTAACTTTAGACCCTTTAACTGTTTTCCCCAACAAATCTAACTTGTTTTTTGAAACAATAGCTTCAGACGCAGGAGTTTTGTAAATAGTTGATTTGATTAGAATGGATTGTTTTGTGTCAAAAACGGGTATTGGTGTCCTTGTGCTTGTTTTAAAAATTGGTTTTGTGTTATCAACTACAATTAATCCTTGATTTTTATTCCCGGTTGTTAAGGCAAAAAGCTCTTTTTGTTCAGGGGTTTGTGTTGATTTAAAAAAAGCTTTTTGTTGTTTTGCTAACGCGCTTGCTTCAGCTCTAGCTTTTTCTTTTAATATATTGGCTTTACTAATTGCTTCGGGGCTTTGGATTATCACTTTCCCTGAACTCTTATTAACTATTGGGGTTTTTGGTTTAGCAGCCCACTCCCAAGCATTTGTGGTGGGTTTTTTTAATGATTCTTTGAATATTAAACGGTTTTCATTAAACCCTGCAGGCGGTCTTGCTTTTGGTAAATTCATTTTTGATGCGGTGTCTACTCCATACATGTTTCTTGTTAGTGCTTTTTTGTTGTTTAGTAATAGTTGTTTTTCTGCTTCATATTTAGTAAATTTATCTTTAATTATTAACTTAGAATCTACTTTAGGAAGTTGTTTGTTAGAAGTAGATTTAGTTCCATAAATCCCTGTTGATACTATTTGAGTATCTTTAGAAATTGCAATGTAATCTTTAACTGGGTTAAAAATATTTTTTTGAATTGCATTGTTTGCATTTGTAGAAATAATGTCAATTTTTGGTTTTATTTTTGTATTAATTATTTTAGTTAGCCCTCCAAATATTGATTTTTCAACAGCTTTAGAACCAACCCCTACGGGAGAACTAATTATCGACGAACCCACTATTGCTGCACCTTGGCTTCTTTCCTCTTTTTTAACTGCCTCATATTGTGAGTCAGTTAATTCCACCATTTTATTGTTTTGAACTTTATATTTCCTTCCTTGGAAATCGTCATAAACGTCTGGCACAAATTTGTTTTGATAGTATGAAATCCCGGTTTTTGTATCGGTTATTTTTTCAGAAGTAATAAATCCAGTTCCTAAAGCTTCATCTAATAATGATTTTGTAGTAGTTACTTTTAATGTTGATCCTTCATTTATTGAAGTTATTGTCGCTATTTTTTTATCACTTTTTGTGTTTGTAGAAGTTTGAAAAATGCTTGGTTTTTGTTCAATCTTTGCTGTTGTGATTGAAGGCATTGTTTTTGTTAATTGGGAATAATCTCCAAAAATAGTTTCAGTTAAGGTTGGTTTTGTGGCAGACCTTACACTTGTTGAACCATACAAGTTAGATTGTCTTGAAATTTCTGAAACCTTTTTATTGTATTCTTCTGCACTTATTTTTTTGTTTAAATAGTCTTTTCCTATTGATATAAGTGCTGTTTGTGCGGAAGTCATTGCT
>CAZIEL010000151.1:0-2851 GCA_964538165.1 uncultured archaeon
TTTTTGATTATGCTTTGAGTGAGGATGAGGTTGAGGAATTGTATTTGCGTGGGAATTATTTAGGAGCAGGAGACTGGACTCTACCAACAAGCAACTACTCAAGAACCACAATAGAAAACAACGACAACAACACCACAATAAGCCTAACCTGCACTGACGGAACATACCCCTGCTCACATACTTATTACCAATTTGACTCAGGCGCATGGTACGACACAAATAAAACAGTAGTTGACCACGACTCAACAGAATATCAATCAACACAAACAGCTTACAAACTATACGCTACCTACCCTTTCGAAAAAACAGTTCCAGGACTAGATGGAAATGCGTATCATTATTTAGACAACATTACAAGCCTAATGAAAGAAACATCAAGCGGAACAGCATCAGCAAAATACATAATATATTTTATGGATGGCACAAATGAAGAAACCAGCGAAAACACTACAACTAGCGCTACTTATAGTACAAAGACTTTTAGTGTTACAACTAAAACAAAAGACGTTAATTACATAGAATTATGGATGGCACACACAACTACAACTAATGCAACTTGGATTAAAGATGCAAACATTACATACCGACAAATAAGCCCATTTATAGATTATGAAGAACCAGGATTCCACACAATACAATACTACTCAGCCGATGATTGTGGGAACGTTGAAACTCAAAAACATCAAGACTTAGAAATGTCGGTACTCTTAACAATATTATACCCTAAAAATATTCTTGATTTAAGCCAATTAACAGAAAATTGGATTTTAAAAACAACAGGGGGGGTAATACTTGATGTAACTGACTTAAATACAGATTATAACGTATACGTTCAACCTAATGTACTAACTACTCTTTACATTAGAGATGTTAATGGAAACTATACACAAAACACTTACACTAAAAGTTATTATTCAGATTCTAACACAGGGTACGATTCAGTACAACCTTATTTATACGCCTTAGCAACAAGTCTTGTAACTACAATTAATGTTCAAAATTCAAACACTTTAACCGCAATACCTGACGTTACCATAAAAATTTATGGTTTGTTGCCAGGAATTGGTTATACTTTAATTGGTCAAGGAGTAACAGACTCTAAAGGGCAAATATCACAATTATTTATTTTAGGACAAAGTTATGTGTTTGATGTTTATTACAATGGAACATTAAGACAATCATATGATTATACAGCATTAAGTAACTCAACTTACATTTACTTTAACTTTTTGAACATAACTGACACAAACAGTTTGCCACCAATAACAGTAGACACTAATAACGATATGAACACAGTAATAAACGAATTTTATAGCATACGAAATACACTATTCAACGTTTGCACAAACCAAAACAATTGTTTTCCAAGCGCATTAGTAGCAATAATACTAACCTTAATCGTTATTGTTGTTGCAACAACAATAACCCAAGGCGCATTTATTGGAATTAAAGGATTAAGTATAATCGCGTTTTGTTGCTTTACAATATTCTTTGGAATAGGATGGATTCCATTGTTTATGTTTGCATTCTTAGGATCAATAACCTTATTAATGGCGGTGTTTGTACAATGAATGATAAATGGTTTAACATAGCAATGATAATACTTTTTACAAGCTTGGTTGCAAACGGTTTTGTTTTAATGCTTGTAAGTTTTCCGAATGGGTCAACTTATTCTGGATTATATCAAGCAGATGCTGATTATGCTACTTTTAAGCATGATTATAATGTTCAAGTTTCAGGAGATAAGATTACAAGTGCAACAAACGACACTTACACTCCTTTAACTTTACTTACGGGTGATCCTTTTGGTTTAGCTCCTTTAAATATGCTTATTACTGCTTTTGTGGGATTAGAATTGTTGCTTTTAACTCTTGCAAGTATTTTTTCTATGTTTAGTATAATTCTTTACACTATTGTGTTAGTAATGTTTGCTGTTAAAGCAATAATGATTGCTTATTTTGCAAGTATGTTGATAAGGTTTATTTTTGGTGGTCGTCAATGAATAAGTACGCAATTATTCTTGGATTATTGTTAATTATGGTGAATGTGTTTGCTATTGATCCTAATACTCCTTTTGTTCAACCGGAGTTAATGGATTCTAACGGCATGGGCAAGTTGTTGGTTCAGGAGTGGGCTTTTGGTTCAATAGACGCAGCATTTTTAATTTTGTCTTTAATTGTGGTGGTTATTTTGATTAAGTATGCTGTTCCTATTAGCGTTATAATGATGTCTATTATGGGTTTAGCTACTGTGTTTGCTTTCGGTTTTAATAGTATTTTTGCGTGGGGTTTGTTGATAACAGGGATTGTTGTTTTGAGTTTAATGATTACAACTAACTTGTTATTGAAAACACAATATTAATTAGTTAGTGTTTTGAGGTATTACCCAAAGCACTAAGTAATTACCTCAAAACGTTTGGCACCATGTTTAGTGGTGTTAATAGTTTATTTGTTTTGGGTTGTATTTAAGGTTTGCGTATAATTTAATAGCTTCTTGCGTGTTTTTTCTAAACTGTTTTCTAGTTGTTTTCTTTTTAGTTTAAAGCTTGGTTTTGGTTGAAAGAAGCTGCAGATATGTTTGTTGTTTGTTTGTTTGACGAATTGTGTGCAGTGTGTTTTGTTCTTTTTGTGGCACGCACATCTTTGGCATATTAATTGCCCTTTTGTTATTCTAAATCTAGGCATGTTAATCCTCCTTTTTGCATAAATTTTTTTAATTGTTTTTCGCAATATGCTTGTTGGAATTGTGTGTGTTGGGCTTGGGTTGATTTGTCACAGTAAGGGCAAACTTTATTTATTGTTTCACCTTTATGCAAGTTAGAACTGTTACTTCGTTGTTGTCGCTTGTTACT
>CAZIEL010000152.1:0-2847 GCA_964538165.1 uncultured archaeon
GATTTTTTATCGCCATATATTGAATTAGATGAATATTTTTTGAAGTTCATTGGATTATATGTTGCTGAAGGTCATGCAGAAAAAAATTACATACTAATTTCTAATTCTGACACTAATTTGAAAAATATTTGTAAGCGTTTTTGGAAAAAACAAGGATTGGGTTGTGTAGTAAGAAATAGCTGTGACATTCAATATAATTCAGTTTATTTTTCAAACTTCTTCAAAGAGTTTGGTAAAAATGCGAGATCAAAAAGAATTCCTTCTCTTTTGTACAATTTTTCCAATACTCAGTTGTCAATTGTTTTGAGTGCTATGTTTGGTGGGGATGGTTGGGTTGAACCCAAAAAAGGAGTATATTACTCTTCAGCTTCTAAAGAATTGGTCTTTGATGTAAAAAATATTCTTCTTCGTTTTGGGATATCCTCAAGAATTAATGAAAAATACAATAAAAAATACAAACGCAATTATTACACTTTAGGGATTACTGGAAAACAAAATTTAACTTTGTTTAGAAAGGAAATTAACTTTTCTATTTTGTATAAAAAACAAAAATTGGCTAGTTTGGGGAAAAGTAATGAAAATACAAATGTTGATTTAATTCCTAATTCAAAAGGCTTCTTTAAAAAAATTTTACTAGATAATGAGTTTTTTCAAAAAGATTTATCAAAGATAATTGGGTGCAAAAGAAGTTATATTTCGATGCTTCAATCCGGCACAAGGTCAATTTCCAAAACTAAGTTTAAACTTTTGGTTGAGTGGTTAGAGAAGAAAGCCTCCTATGATAGTGTGCTTAAAAATTTGTTAGATTACAACTTTAGAAAAATTGTTTCTATACAAAAAGTTTCAAGCCAAACAGGTTTTGTTTATGACTTGTCTATTGAAGGTAATGAAAATTTTATGGCAGGATATGGGAATATATTTGTTCATAACACTTTTACAATTGCTAATGTTATTCAAAACGTACAAAAGAAAACTTTGGTTTTGGCTCACAACAAAACTTTAGCAGCTCAATTATACAACGAGTTCAAAGCATTTTTTCCACACAACCGAGTAGAGTACTTTGTTTCTTTTTATGATTATTACCAACCTGAATCATATATCCCACAAACTGATCAGTACATAGAAAAAGATTCTCAAATCAATGATTATATTGAACGAATGAGACTTAGTGCAACTACTTCTCTTTTGAGTAGGAATGATGTTATTGTGGTTGCGAGTGTTTCTTGCATTTATGGGTTAGGGAATCCAAAGAACTATTTAGGAATGGGATTTCCACTTGAAGAGGGGATGAAGTTTCCACGGCAAGAGTTAATGTCAAAGCTTCTTGATGCCCAGTATGAGCGAAATGATTTGGAGTTAATGAGTGGAAGGTTTAGAGTAAAAGGAAGTATTATTGATATTATTCCTGGTTATGAACGAAACATTCTAAGAATTGAACTTGACGGGGACAAGATTGATAGGATTCACATTCTTGACAAACAAACTAATGCAGTAGAACAGCGCTTGGAGCATTATCACTTATTTCCTGCAAGGCACTTTGTTGTTCCTGAAAGTGAAACACTAAATGCAATGGAATCCATAAAGAAAGAACTTGACAGTAGGTTACCAAAATTAGGGTTAGTTGAAGCACATAGATTGAAGCAGAGGACAATGTATGATCTTGAACTTATGAAAACAATTGGTTTTTGTAAAGGGATTGAGAATTATTCACGGCACTTTGATGGAAGAAGTGAAGGTGAAAGACCTTATACTTTAATGGATTATTTTGGGGATGATTTTCTAATTGTGATTGATGAGTCCCACCAATCAATTCCTCAACTTAATGGAATGTATAATGGGGACCGACAAAGAAAACAAACTCTTGTAGATTATGGATTTAGATTGCCAAGCGCTTTAGATAATAGGCCATTGAAGTTTGCAGAATTTGAAAGAGAGTATTTAAAGAAACAAAATGTTATTTTTGTTAGTGCAACTCCTGACAAATATGAGAGGGCAAACTCGAAGAATTTTGTTGAACAAATTATTAGACCAACGGGGTTAGTTGATCCAGAAGTTATTGTGAGAGGAACAAAGAATCAAATGGAGGATATGTTAAGAGAAATTGATGAAGTGATAAAGAAAGGAAATCGTGTTCTTGTAACTGCATTAACAAAGAAACTAGCAGAGGAGCTTGCTGATTTTTTTGCTTCAAAGGGGATCAAATCAAGATATTTGCATTCAGAAATTAAAACACTTGATCGATCGGAAATAATTAGACAATTTAGGTTGGGTAAATTTGATGTTCTTGTGGGGATTAATTTATTAAGAGAAGGAATTGATATTCCAGAACTTGGGCTTGTTGCTATTTTTGATGCGGATAAAGAAGGGTTCTTAAGAGACCAAAAGAGTTTAATTCAAATTATTGGAAGAGCTGCAAGAAACTCTACTTCGAGAGTGATTCTTTATGCCGACAAACACACTGATTCAATGATGAAAGCTATTGCTGAGACAAATAGACGAAGAGAGATTCAACTTGCTTACAATAAAAAGCACCACATCACTCCAATCACAATAAAAAAATCTATTGAAAATCAACAAATAATACTAAAAGATATTAAGCACATTCCTAATAAAGAAAAAGAAAGAATTGTAAAACAAATGGAAGTTGAAATGCGTGCTGCTGCTGAAAAACTTGACTTTGAACTTGCAATTGCATTAAGGGATCAGATTTCTGCAATTCAAAACGAATTGAAAAAGCAAAAATAGTTTTGCAATCAAAAAAATTAGATCAAAAAGTGGTTTTGAAGCGAAAGGGCACTTCAATTAATAATAAATACTTTAAATTGTACTTTTATTTATGTCAAAAAG
>CAZIEL010000153.1:0-2834 GCA_964538165.1 uncultured archaeon
ATATATACATAATACATATATTTACTATTATTAATTTCTGCTAGACGACTATCTCACAGGATAAATAAAAAATCGCCTTGGCGACCTTTTATTATCTTACAACTTTTATTTTAAAATGCAACCGCACACTATTTTTAATAGTGATGGTTATTTTTTTTAAATAGTGCTTCAAATACTCCCCCTTTGGGGAAAATACTAAATTCTAATATCGAAATTCGAAACAATATTGAAATTTCAAATTATAAATTCCAAACGTTTTGAGTTATTGTAATTTATTATTTGTGATTTGTTTAGGAATTTCGTATTTCATATTTAGTGCTTATCAAAAGCTATTTCTTCAAATACGACTTTAAATAAATACCCGTAATACTTTTTTCGTTATTTACTATTTCTTCCGGTGTTCCACAAGCAATTACTCTGCCACCATTTTCCCCACCATCAGGACCTAAATCAATTACATAATCCATTGATTTTATAACATGCAAATTATGTTCAATAATCAAAATTGTATTTCCACGCTCAACCAACTTATTCAAAACATGAAGAAGAAGTTCAATATCATGATAATGAAGTCCTGTTGTTGGCTCATCAAGTAAATACAATGTTTTCTTGCCAAGAGTATAAGTAAGCTCTTTTGCAAGTTTTATGCGCTGAGCTTCTCCACCAGAGAGAGTTGTTGCTGATTGTCCTAATTTCAAATATCCGAGTCCTACTTCAATTAAAACTTTTAATTTATCAGTTATATAATAATTTCCATCAAAAAGTTTGTATGCTTCATCAACTGTTAAATCTAGCACATCTGCAATACTGTGATTTTTGTATTTTACTTGCAATGTTTCTCTGTTAAATCTTTTTGAGTGACACACTTCACACTCAACGAGAACTGGTGGTAAAAAGTGCATTTCAATTAAATTAAATCCAGCTCCATCACATGCTTCACATCTTCCTCCAGGTCGATTAAATGAAAAACGTGACAATGTATAACCTCTTTCACGTGATGGAGGCAAGTCTGCAAAAAATTCACGAATTGGAGAAAATATTCCAGTATAAGTTGCTGGATTTGATCTCGGAGTTCTCCCAATTGGTGATTGATTGATTTCAATTATTTTATCAATATATTCTAATCCTTTTATTTCTTTTACGTCTTTTAGATTTGGTTTTGCTGGGCGATGCATTATGCGCTCAATATTTTTGTACAAAACATCATAAACAAGTGATGACTTTCCACTTCCTGATACTCCAGTAATTCCAACCATGCGTCCTAATGGAATTTCTACATTTATTCCTTTCAAATTATTTGCTTTTGCTCCAATAATCTTTAGAGCTCCTTTATTTTTCTCACGTCTGTGTGCTGGAATTTGAATTTTTCTCTCACCCCTTAAATATTGTAATGTTAATGACTTTTCATTTTTCTTTTTACTATCGATGAGTTCAAGTGTGTTTCCAATTGCAGTAATTTCTCCGCCATGCACACCGGCCAATGGTCCTAAATCAACTAAATAATCTGATTCCAAAATTGTTCTCTCATCATGCTCAACAATCACAACAGTATTATTTTTATCCCTCAGTGTTTTTAGTGTTTCAATGAGTCTATCAGTATCTCTTTCGTGAAGTCCAATTGTTGGTTCATCAAGAACATAAAGGGTTCTAGACAAGTGTGATCCAATTTGTGATGATAATCTAATTCTTTGTGCTTCTCCACCTGAAAGCGTTTCAGCTTCTCGCTCAAGACTCAAATAATTTAATCCGACTTTTAGTAAAAATTCATACCTTGCAATTATCTGATTTATAACTGGATCTGCAATTTCATGCTGGCGTCTGGTCATCTTATCCCTAAAATGATTGAAAAATTCAATTGCTTTATCGGTTGTAAGTGCACAAACTTCTGCAATATTATATTTCCCAATTCGCACAGACAATGCTTCGTCTTTTAGTCGTTTACCATTACATTTATCACAAATTTTATCAGTAAAACCAACTTTTCCAAGTCCATAACATTGCGAACAAGCACCATGTGGAGAATTAAATGAAAAAAGTCGTGGCTCAACTTCTGGAAATGAAAAATTATCATTTGGACAAGTCCAATTTGATGATAATAAAAATTCTTCTTTATTAATTTGAACAATTACAAGTCCTTTGCTATATGATAAGGATGATTCTACTGCTTCAAAGAGTCGTGATTCATCAGATAGTAAGACCTTATCAACCACCAAATCAATACTATGTTTTTTCTTTGGGTCAAGTAATATTTTTTCACGAAGTGATTTCATATTTCCATCAACTCTTGCTTCTCCATATCCAAGCTTCAAATAATCATAAAGCATTTGATAATACTCGCCTTTTCTGTCCATTACTATTGGAGAAAGTATTACAACAAAATCTTTATCACCTACTTTTCTAGAAATAATTATATCAATCATTTCCTCAAGTGACAGTTTTTCTATCTTGTGTCCACAAATTGGGCAATATACTTCGCCAATTCTTGCAAATAATATTCTTAAATAATCATAGATGTCAGTAAGTGTTCCAACTGTTGATCTTGGATTATGTGAAAGTGCTTTTTGGTCAATGGAAATTGATGGAGCAAGTCCAATTATCTCATCGACATCAGCGGGTTTTTTCTGGCCCAAAAATTGTCTCATATATGGTGAAAGTGATTCTACATATTGACGTTGTCCTTCAGCAAAAATTGTATCAAAAGCTAAAGATGATTTTCCACTACCAGAGAGTCCTGTTATTACTGTTAATTTGTTGTGTGGAATTTCTAGGTTTATATTTTTTAAATTATGCATCCTAGCTCCACGAATAATAATTGATTCTGACATATTTATTTA
>CAZIEL010000154.1:0-2791 GCA_964538165.1 uncultured archaeon
TTATAATAATGCAAAAATATCCCAATATTCAACTCAATCTTCTTCAGCACAAGTATTGGTTCCGATAAATATTGGGGTTTCTGTGCTTAATGACACAAACACTGTTCAGGATTTTAATTTATCTCTTTTTGATGGATTTGTTCAAGTTAGTGATATAAATTCATTTTCTCTCTCTCCTTTTTCTCGTGAGACAAAACAATTAACAGCAACTTTTCTTAGCGCTGGAAATAAGTATGGTGTTTTGAATTTAACCGTGCCTGTTTCTGATGCAGATCCATCAGATAATAATATGCGGTTGAATATTATTGTTGATGGAAATGACAGTGCCATTTTGGATGTTAATTTTTCAAAAGAAGATTTTAATGCATCACAAACTGATCAAGAATTTGATGTTAATGCTCTAGTATCAAATGTTTTTGGGCCAACAAGAGATGTAAATGTTTATGTTTCGTATAATAATGTTGTTCAAGATTGGGTAGCATTTAGTTTGGAACAAAACTCAAACGTTGTTGTTTTGCTTAATTCTTTTATTAAGGCTGGAAGTGGGGGGGATAATAACGTTGTTGTTGCTGTATCAAATTCGGTTGGAGAATATTCTACTTTGGATAATACTTTTAGAAAAGTTGTGAGTGTTTCTAAAGTTGATTCACAAGTGTTGAGTGTTAGTGCTTCTCCTATTTCGGGAGTCGCAAAGTATGCTCAAGAAGTTACTTTTCAAGTTCAAGTAAAGAATTCAGGTACAAAGGCAACTGATTTTAATGTTTTGTTTTACGTTAATGGATTAATTGTTGATCAAAATTATTTGGGGCCTTTAGAGGCAGATGTTTCAAAACAAGTTAATTTCAAAAAAACCTTTTATACTTTAACTAATGATCTTAACTTTGTAGTTGTTGCTTCAGCAATTGATTTTAATTCCTTGAATAATTATTATTCTTTGCCTTTTTCTGTTCTGGACAGCAATAATTTAAAGATAAATAACTTCATTTATAGAGAGATTTTACCTTATTCTTCATCAAATAGAGTGCTTAAAGACTCACAATATTATGTGGATGTAAATTTTGTTAATGAAGGATCGGGTAATACACAAAAGGATGTGGTTATTCAATTATATGATGGAAATAGCATCCTTCAGACTAGCTCTTTTGTTTCAATGCCGGGTGATAAAAATATTATTCCTATTCAAGTATCTAACTCAACTTTTGGGTCCAGAACAATTAAAGCATCTATTGTACCTATTGTGGGAGAAACTAGTTTTGAAGATAATAATTATTCTTTGACTCTTCATGTTGATGGAAATGCTTTACGTATTGCCAGTATTTATTTTAACAGCTCTATTACAAAAAATACTAGTACTACCATTGATGTTAATGTACAAAATCTTGGTCCCCAAGTTGACTCAAAAGTTACTTTAGAATATAGCTCTAATGACACAAATGTGGATTCTGAGAATGTTTCTCTTGATGAGGGCGAGAGTGCAATTTATTCTCTTACTACCCAAACATTATCTTCTTCAGGTAGTTATAGTTATAAAATATCTCTAGATCCGGTGTTAAATGATTATTCTTCTGATAATTCAATTAATTTATCAATATCTGTTCCAAGCGATAATATTCCTCCTTACTCGCAGGGTGGAGTTGACACTGGGGGGAGTACAACAACAAAAAAAGACACTAGCGAAGAAACAGCTCAAAAGACAATTACATATTCTTCGACACCGCCTCAATTTGAGGAAATTCAATCTCTTTTAACTAATGAAGAAAAAAGTATTATTAGTATTTCTTCAAAAATACTTTCTTCTTCAAGACTTATTTCAAATATTGCTTATTGGGATTCAAATGGAAGCATGACTGAGAAAACAAAAGTTGCTTTTGTTGTAACTTCAACCGACCCATTACTTTCATCAGTATCTGTAATTGAGGTTGTTCCAAAATCCTTTGCTTTAGACTCAAATATGATTGAATCTTCATTTCCATTTAGTGTTAGAAAAAGTGACCCAGTTATTGAATTTGTGGTCACTCCTGGAACAGAAATCATTTATTTTATTAATCATAAAGTTGACACTAATAAGATAATTGATTTTAATGCACCATTAATTACTAAACTATCTTTTAGAGATAATCCTGCGCCATTAACCCCACCAGATAAAAATAAACCTATTGTTCCGCCAACTATTCCTGCAAATAATTCTGACACAAATGCTAGTCCTGATACTAATTTGTTGTTTGGTATTAATTTGCAAGACAAAAATACTTTGTTTGTGATAATAGTTGTTGTATCAATTCTGATTTGTGGATCAATTGCGGCGATATTTGTTTTAATGTCTTCAAAAAAGAAAGCAAAACCAAGTTTGTTTTCACAAGAAAAAGTTTTAACTCCTTTTGGGCAAAAATCAAGTGAATCAAAACCACTTGAACAAAAACCATTAGAACAGCCCAAAGTTAGTTCTTCCCCTTCAAATTTTGGCGCTCAACAAAAAATTATTCATAAAGTCTCTTCAGAGAATATTGATTCCTTTTTCCCGGCAGTAAGTGCTACTGAAAAAGATTCTGTTACTCAATATAATCAAGGCACTTCTTTTATTAGATCAACAATGATTCTTGAATCAAAAACAAAAATGAATATTTCAATAATGAAAGCTTTTAAGAAAGGAACAAAATCAGTTGTTGTTCTTGAAAGACTTCCTCTTGGACTAGGATTAAAGGAAAGCGAAATTGATTCAAGGGTGCCATTTAGAGTAATTCAAGGAAATATTATTGAATTCACAATAGATCCAACTCAAGATGTATCATAT
>CAZIEL010000155.1:0-2779 GCA_964538165.1 uncultured archaeon
GTTAAATGGGTTTGCAGATATTAATTCAGTGGGTCTTTGGGATACTAATGGTGCTTGGTTTAATGGGACAAGTGGATATATTGACATAAATAAATTATCTTACTCGGGTGGAACACAATTAACTGTTTGTTCTTGGGCAAAACTTAATAGTCTTGGAACTAGTGATGTTGGTGATGCTAGTATATATTCCGACACAATTAACTCAGTTGGTGCGTATACGAGTGTAACTTTGTTTTATGACTATGCTGATGCATCTGGAACTGGAAGGAATAAGACTTGGGTTTTTAATGTTGGGAATGCAGACCCACCATTTACAAACAGAATTGTGGGTAATAATAATGGAGCTACATTGAATTGGCAACAGGTGTGTGGAGTGATGAATGGTTCTTTTAGAGGAATATATGTGGATGGAGTTTTGCAACAATCCAGATCAGATTCTAGTGATATTTTAATTGCTTCAGGAGATTTAGGTACTAGAATTGGTGGTTCTGTTATTACGTCTAACTTTTTCTTTGATGGAATGCTTGAAGAAGTTTCTATTTGGAATCGTGCATTAAATGCATCTGAAGTTTCAGATTTATATAATTCCCAAAAACCAATGTTTGTGGATGGTTTAGTTGGGCTTTGGAATTTGAATGATAAAAATGAACAAGGATTTGTTTTAAATTCAGCAACTGGAATAAGAGACGGAAATTTAGTTGGAGGTGCTGATGTTAATGCAATTGGTCTTTGGGATACTAATTCCTTAATGAATTACAATAATGGTGCTGTTATTATTAAGGATCGGACTGATCTAAATTTATCTAATAATATAACTATTTCAGCTTGGATTAAAAGAAATACAATTAATGATAGAGATATAATTTTATCAAAACATAAAGATTCTGCATTGGATTATGGGTATCAGTTTGATATTAACCCTGATTCTTCAATAAATCAATTAAGATTTGGTTTTGGAAAATCAACTTCTCCTTATAATTTTTTAGAGGCAGTTACTTCTATTGCTTTAACAAGTATGGGGAGATGGTATCATGTTGTAGCAACATACAACTCAACCATTGGTGCTAAAATATATATTGATGGGGTACAACAATCTCTCGCAACAAATACAACTACCGGGATAATGCATTTGTCTTCCGCAGATCTTATGATTGGGGCAAGGACCTCTTCAACAGGGAATCCAGAACACAACTTTAGTGGGGTCATTGAAGATGCTGCTATCTGGAACCGTGTTTTGTCTGCTTCTGAAGTTTTAGATTTGTACAGAATGGGTTCTTCTCGTTTGGATCTTAATGTTTATTCTTGTAGTGATGCGAATTGTGTCTCAAGAACTTCTTCTCAATACCTTACTGGTGTAAGTAATGGTGTTTGGACAAATATTAACAGTGTACAAAATTCAAGATATTTAGGTTTTGATGCTCTCTTTAGACCAGCGAGTGGTTTTACTGATCTAAATGCTGGTAATTATTATGTTGGTAGTTATTTAAAGGACTTTAATGTAAGTTATGTTAAGTAATTTTAAAAGTAAAATAAAGTTTTTGACTAAAGATTGTGGATTTTTATGAAGAAGTTTAGAAAGAATAGTTTCTCATGTTCAAAAAGAGGCCAAGTTACTATGGAGTTTATTATTAGTGTTATTTTTATTTTAATGGTTTTTGTTTTTGGGGTTTTTATTTTTCAACAGAGAACGGATCTTAATTTATTATCTTTTCAAAAGTGGGAGGCTCAGGAGAAGGCTTATCGGTTAGCCAGAAATATTAATAACACTTTTTTGCTTGATGATAATTCTTCAATTACTGACACCATTTTTTGGAGTGGGGGGAATAGGAGTGTTTCTCTTGGTGTGAGAAGTGTTCAGTTTTGGGCAGGGGATGTTTTTACTGATGCTTCTTTAGTTTCAACAAATATTAAGTGGAATATTTCTGATTTGAATGGGAATATTTATTTTAGAAAGATTGATGGGAATGTTGTTGTGAGTTATTCTTAAGTGAGTGATTTTTATGGGATTAAATAAAAGGGGGCAGTTTTTTTCACCGGATTTAATTATTGCAATGAGTGTGTTTATTTTTGCGTTAATATTGTTTTTTAGTGCGAGTAATGCTGTTTTTTATCAAACTGATCTTGTGAATGATAGAAAGGATTCTGACGAGATTGCGCATGCTGCTCTTAATGCATTATTATTGTCCCCTGGTCAGCCAAGTAATTGGGAGAATGTTTCTTTTAGTGATGTTAATGTGTTTGGGTTAGTTTATAGAAACAATTTTATTGAAAAAGAAAAGTTGTTTGCATTATTCAATGATTTAAATAGTTCTGATTATGTTAATACAAAAATAAAGCTTGGTTTTGGTGCCTATGATGTTTACTTAAGAGTTTTGGGTCCTTCAGGCGAAGAAATTGTTGGGGCGGGGAGCGTTGCTTATAACCCAAAAATCAAGCTTATTTATGAAAGGATTGCTTATTATGATTCGTCTCAAGTGGTTTTACAGGAGATTGTTTCTCTTCCACAGTGATTTTTATGAACGATAAGGCCTTTGTTATTACAATTGATTCTTTTATTAGTGTTACTCTTGCGCTAGTATTTATTTTAGTTTCATTTTATTATATTTCAACAATTTCTTTGTCTTCTTGGAATGTAGTTGATTTAAAGTATTTGATTAATGATGAGCTTTCTGTTCTTGAAAAGAGTTTAATTATTGAAAATTCAATTAAAGAACATTCTTCTGAGTCTATTCTTTCAAGTCTTAATTCTACTCCTAAGAGTTTTTGTTTTGAAGCCCTT
>CAZIEL010000156.1:0-2751 GCA_964538165.1 uncultured archaeon
CCACTAATTTGGTTAACAAAAGAACTATTCTTATGTAGAAGTTCATCAGTTTTTTTACTAATAGTTGAAAATTCTTCAAAAATATCTTGTTTTCTTATTATATTCAATTTTTCTTTAAGTGAATCTCGTTCTGTGATCATTTGTTTTATTTTCTCATTAAGCTTTGTTCTTTTTGATAATTGTTCTTCAAAAGTTCTTGAATCAAGTTCTTGTTTTATTGTAATTAACTTTTTTCTTGTTTCTTCTATTTTTGTTTTTATTGAGGTTTCGTGGGAAATTTCAGCAGTAAGTCTAGCGATGTGACTAATTTTTTCTTTTACATTAGCAAGTTTAACTTTAATATTTCCAATTTCTGTATCACTTTCCCCCTCTTTTTTTGCATAATCCTTCATTAGAGCTTCTTTTTGATGGATGAGAAGTAGTTTTTTATCTTCTTTTAGATCCGCATCACAAGTGGGGCATAAAGATGTAGCTTTTTTTAGTTCATTAATTGCTTTTTCTTCGTGTGCAATTCTTGCCGCAAAAAAACTTTTGTTTTGTATTAATTCAGAAAGTATTTTTTCAAGTTCATTTAAATCTTTATGAGGGTCAGTTTTTGAGTGCTCTAAAATTTTTGATTTTTTTGATTCGATTTCATCAATTTCTGCGATAAGATCCTCTTCTTCTTTATTTAATTCACTAAGTTTCTTTTCATTAAATGATTTTTGTTTTTCCCAGTTTTTAGCAAAAACTTCTAAATCAAATATCTCTTTTCTTGCTTCATCAATTTCTTTGTTTACTTTCTCAACAAGATTTTCTTCTTTTTGCAATTCCGCACTCTTATTCTTCACAACTCCTTCAATTGCTAATTTTTTCTTTGATAACTCATTTAATTCTTTTTCAATCTCAGTGAGTTGGTTTTCAAGTGTTTTTTGTTTTTCTAAAAGTTCTTTTTTTTCTCGATCCGTATTATGTAGTATTGACTTATTTGTTTGTATTTTTTCATTATTTTTTGCTATTTGTTCTTTCTTAATATCAGTTTTTTCTTGTTCAACAATTAATTTTGCTTTTTTTTCTTCAAATTCTCTTCCGATTGTTGAATATGTTTTTTCTGCGTCTCTAATCATTTGTTTTGCAAGTTCATCCGATCTTTTCTTTGACTCTTCAAGACCTTTTCGAATTTCAATTATTCTATTCTCTACAATTTCTTTTTGTTTTTCCATTTCAACTATTTCAGTATCAAGAGTGAGGGTTTTTTTTTCAAGATCATATAATTCTTTTGAAATAATAGTTGCTTTAGTTCTTTTTCTTTCTTCTTCCAGTTCATTATATTCTTTAGCTGCTTTCATTTCTTCTTCTAATTCATTAAGAAAAGAGTTTCTTTCATTCATTATTATTGTTGCTTCTTTAATTCTTGAATCAACCTTATCAAGTTCGTTAATTGCTTCTTCTTTTTTTGAATCAAACTCACTTAATCCGGCAATATTATCAATTACTTCTCTTCTTTGAATTGGGGACATTTCAATTATTTTTGTAATATCTCCTTGGGTTACTATGTTGTGTCCAGTTACATCTATTCCCAGATCTGTAAGTAGAGAACTAATTTCATTTAGTGTTGTTCTTTTTCCATCTAATCTATAAACACTTTTTCCTTGTTTGTCAATCATTCTGCTAATTTCGTATTGTTTATCATTATCTTTTATAAAAAGATCAACTTTTCCATACCCTTCTTTTGAATCATTATTGACAAGGTCAGTTAATTTTCCAGCTCTAAGAGTTTTTAGTGAAGTAATTCCAAGTACAAAAAGAAGAGCATCAAGGATATTACTTTTTCCCGATCCATTGCTTCCAACTATTGCAGAAAAGCCTTTACTTATTGGTATATCCGCTTTTTTGAAGGACTTGAAGTTTTTTAGCGTGAGCTTAATCAACCGTGTCATTTTGCTCACTGTTTACTGTTGTAAAAGTTTGTGATCGCCACCGCGAAAAATGTATATGCGAAACTAGATCCCAATGAATAAAATCCAAAGTCAATTAGATCCGCTGCATTAGAATAACTTCCAATTATTATTCCAATTTGATGAATTATTGCCATTCCAAAGAATGAAATAAATGCAACAATTAGCAGGAATATGCATGTTTTCCAAAATAATTTATTGGTAAATTTCCATGACGCTTGTATTGCTTTTTTTGCTGATTTTTCCGATTTCTCAGTAAGTGCAGGAATAACAAAAACAATTTTTATTGTGCAAACAAATGCAACAATCATTAATATTGCAAATATGATTGTTGAAACCAATTCACTTATTTCTCCTATCCAAGCATTTATTGCGAATGCAACAATAAAAAAAAGCAAGAAAGCATAAAGCGTGATCGATAATCCCATTAATTGTTTCCATTCAAGAATGGATTCGTTTATGGAATCTACAAAACCCTTTCCCTGTGTCATTCTTGATACAGATAGTAATCCAATAGCAAAAATAACCGTCATTATCATTCCGATTACTATCATTGTAACTATTTCTAATGGATAATTCACAGTCATCCAAACAAGAGTGTTGTCAATTGTTATTGAATCATAATACAAAAATAGATCTACTGCAGGTTTTTCTATTGCCCAATTGTTTAATTCACTCGCAGCATTTGTCGCTAAAAGAACTATTAATATGGGGATAAGTATTTGTGGCTTAAAAGCAACTTGTATGAACGATGCAATAATGTTAGAGAATATCATTTCCAACCACCAATAACCTTGTTAATAATAAGTAAATT
>CAZIEL010000157.1:0-2747 GCA_964538165.1 uncultured archaeon
GATTAGAAAAGAATAAAAGCAACAAAAACTAGTTTATTAAATGCAAAAACTATTCTTATCCCTGTTTGTTTGCTTTGTGATATTTTCATTACTTTTTGGTTGTTCACAACCTCTAGGCAGGGACAACTTTGTTGAAAGTGTTTATTTTTCAAGTGATGTTGGATTAATTACTACTCTTGCAGTAAAAGATAATTATGCCTATTTGACTGGCGCAAAAGCGCTAATAGTTCTTGATGTGAGTGATAAAACTAATCCAATACTTGTTTCACTAATTCCTTCAGAAAGACATTTGATTGATACTTATGTAAGTGATAACTATTTGTATGTGGGGGTTGGGAATTTAAAGTTTCCAAATGGGGGATTAAAAATATTTGATATCTCAAACCCAAAAGAAATAAAAGAAATTCCAAACAATTTAGTTCTTCCTGAGACTCCAGTAGGGATAATTGTTAGGGACAAAATAGCTTACATAGGGGATTATGCTTCAGGGATGGTTATTGTTGATGTAAATAATCCAAACGAACCAAAAATACTTTCAAATTATACTATTGCTCCTCCGCTTGATCAAAACAAATATAATGAAATTTTAAATAAAGCAAAAACTGATTATGGGGGATTTAAAACAGATTTTGCAAAAAAATATTCTCATCTTAATATAACTCCTGAAAAAATGGATGCAATTGTTCAAGAAGTTGGTTTAGATTATATTGTAAAATATTTAACTATTCTTGAAACAAATGGTTCAGAGCCACACACTTGGTGGTTAACAGTGAAGAATAATTATGCTTACATTTCAGCAGATGCAGATGGAATGCATATAGTTGACATTAGTGATCCAATAAACCCCAAAAAAGTTGGGCAAATAAGTAAGCGTGGTCCAAATGGGGAAGAATATTTCTTCAATAGTATTGCATTATCCGGAAATTATGCATTTGTTGCAGTTGATTCACACGGTATGCTAGTAATTGACGTGTCTGATCCAGCAAATCCAAAAGAAGTAAAAGAAGTTCCTGCATGGAGTGATACAAGATGGTTAAAATCTGGCGGTCATATGGTGCTATCACAAGTTAGAGGAAATATTTTGTACCTGTCTGCAACAGAAGACGGGCTCTATATTTATGATATTAATAATCCTACTGATCCGAAATTAATTCAAAAAGTTGATAAGTCAGTTGAGAAAGGGAAAGGGACAAATTGGGCACTTGCAGTTGATGAACCTATATCTATACAGGATATTTTGACATCTGTGCTAATGTGAATAAGTGTTCTTCAGCAAATCCAGATGCGCAATACAAGCCAACGGGTGGGTTTGAAATATTTAAACGAATTGAATAATTCTTTTGAAAGTTAATTTCTTTTCCATTTTCCTAGCTTTTCTCCGCGCAAGTGTTTATCAAGCATTGAGAGTTCATCATAAATTCCATCAATTAAATCATAATTTTTGGCTTCTTCTAAAGTGACCCAAGCATATTCTGTTAGAGCGCGACAAAGTTTTACTTCCCCACTTAGATAATCGCCATAAAGACTAATTATTATTGTTGGAATTTTATCAATTCTAATATATGCAAGACTAGTTACATATCCAATATTTTCTATTTTAATGCCAACTTCTTCCATCACTTCTCTTTCAACTAATTCTTCAACTACATTGTACCAGAGTTCTTTTGCATCTTTTTTGCGAGAAGTAAAATCTTTTGATTCTAGTTTTCCTCCAGGGACAGTCCATTGATTGGGGAAAGCTTTTTCATAAGAAGCTCTTTTTGCAATCAGATATTTTCCATCTTTAACAATAATGCAAGTAGCAACAACATAATGCATTTTTTGGTTAATTTCTTCGTTTGCTAAAACTTCTTCTCCCACAGTCATCACCTTACTTAACTCCATTTGCCGCCATTTATAAATATTTACTCAACAAATATTGAGTAAACGTGGGTTAAAATAATTTGGGAATTGGTTAAATGGGGTTAAAATTACAAAAACAAAGAGAAAAAATATTTCAATTATTTATTTACAATGAAAGATTAAGTTTTTCACAAATATTAAAACAAATTAAAATTCCATCAAATTTACTAGCTTATTTTTTAAAAAAAATGGTTAAAGAAGAAATGCTTGAAAAAAGAGCAGGAGTGTATAAACTAACTGAATCTGCTGAAAAACTAATACCGTTTTTTGTTAAAAACTCTGAAATGATTTCTCCGTTAGTAGTTATTTTAGTTGCTTTAGTGACTGAGAAAAAAGTTTTATTAATAAAAAGAGACAAACGGCCTTATAAAGGATTTTGGAGCATAATTTCTGGAAGACTGTTAATTAATGAATCAATTAAAGAAGCTGCGGCAAGAATAGTTAAAGAAAAAGCTTACTGCGAAATTGATGCTGTTGAACAAAAAAGTGTTATTTACGAAAGACTAATTGAAAAAGACAAATCAAAACACGGATTTGTTTTCTTTTTAATAAAAGCAAAACCCAAAAATAATTCTATCCCAAAAGAAAAAGAATATTTGCAATGGTTTAACTTAAATAAATTGAATAAAAGAAAAATAATTGCTTCAGATTATTGGATGATTAAAGAACTTTTAGAAGAAAATGGAAAAATCCATGAAGAAACTCTAGTTGAAACAAAAAAGACGACGAAGATGAAGTTTTTATATTTATGGCCCCTATCTATTTCATGAAAACTAATGCTCAATCAACAATTGGGTTCTGGTCAAATCCTTTATAAAGACCTAAATAGGAGTTTGCACTCCTAT
>CAZIEL010000158.1:0-2746 GCA_964538165.1 uncultured archaeon
GTCTATTAATATTGCTATTATTGTCAATATTGGAATGTTTATTCCTGCTATTGTGCTTGTAATAATGTCCATATAATTATCCTAGCTTGTTTTTGTTAATAGTAGAGTTATTGTTCCTATTATTGCGAATGTTGCGGAGAAGGCAAATCCTGCAGTAAAGCCGAAGCTTGTCCATAGTATTCCGATTATTATGCTTGATGTAAAGTCTCCGATGCCGTTTATTGTTGCGAGGGCTCCGAATCCAAGTCCTGCTTCTTTTTCTTCAATTAGTTCTCCTGAAACTGCTCCTTCTAATGTGTCTTCTGCTGCAATGAATGTTCCTGCTAGTGCAAATAAAATAGCGTAAATTAAAATGTTTGGTGGTGCTAAAATAAAGCCTATAAATGTTATTACTGCAATGAAATATCCTATTGTGAGCATTTTTTTTCTTCCGAATTTGTCTCCTAGTGCTCCGAATGGGTATGATGCTATTGCGTAAGTTATATTTCTTATAGTGTATAATATTACTCCCATTGCTGTGGCTTGTGTGAATCCTAGTGTTGGTGTTAGCATTGCGATTGCGAATGCTATAAGTAGCGTGTGTGAAAAGTCTGCTATTCCGAAAACTAGTACAGCTCCAAGGAATTTTTTGAATTTTGATGGTAGTCCTTTTAATGAAGCTGTGATGGATTTGTTGTTGTTTGATGCTGTGGGATTTTTTTCTTTTACAAATAGATAGAATACGATGGCTGCTAGAATTCCTGGAATTAATGCAAGCCAGAATACGTTTTTTAATCCGATTGATGCTACAAGGAAAAATGCAATTATTGGTCCTGCTATTGCTCCCAGTGTGTCTCCTGCCCTGTGTAGCCCAAATGCTTTTCCTAAATCTTTTTTTTCAACTGATTTTGATAGTATTGCGTCTCTTGCAGGCCCTCTTAATCCTTTTCCAAGCCAGCCTAAAACTTTTCCAATTAGCACTATTGGCCATGATATTGCGATTGCAACTATTGCTGGAAAAAATCCGGTTAAAAGGTATCCGATTGTTGCGAATTCTTTATGTTTTCCAAATTTGTCCGATAGGTATCCTGAGAATAGTTTTGCAAAACTGGTTAGTCCATCGCTAACCCCTTCAATAACTCCCAAAGCGTAAGGTGGCGCTCCTAATACTATCATTAATGATGGTAGCAAGACTGTTACTGTTTCGTGGCTTAAATCTGAAAGAAAACTTGTAATGCTGGCTCCAATTACTGTTTTATTAAACCATTTTTTGTTTTCGCTCAATTTTATTCAACACCATTAAATTAATTCTTTTTTTATAAATTTTTTTGCTTTTTTTAATAATTTCTTTTGAGTTAGATAGGTTAATTTTTTTAATGCTTTATTGTATTCTAACCATTTGGATTCAGTGTGTTCTTTTGAGAGTTTTATTCTTTTTTTGCTTTTTGGATTAAGCTTTTGAGTTCGGAGATTCTGTTTCGAACTTGTATTGCCTTGGCTAGTCCAATTACCTGTTTTCCTTGCAATCTATTTAATTCTTTTTTCCATTTTCTGATTAAAGCTTTTCTTCTGGTGGGAGAACTGCTTTCGTGTTCTTCGTACTTGTAAAAGTCTCTTTCAATTCTGCTTAATCTTTTCTCGATTAATTCTAAATGTTTTTTGACGCTTAAAGCCATAAGCATTTTTTGAACTTGTTTTTGTTATTGTTTTAGCCCAAATTTTGCTTTTTCCCTTAGCATTTCTTCAATGCGTAATAATTGGTTGTATTTTGTGTTTCTTTCGCTTCTTGCTGGTGCTCCGAATTTGCTTTGGCCTGTTCCTAATCCAACAACCAAGTCTGCAATGAATGAATCTTCTGTTTCTCCGCTTCTGTGTGATACTACTACTTCCCAATTGTTTTTGAATGCGAGGTTTGCTGCTTCGATTGATTCTGTTATTGTTCCAATTTGGTTTATTTTTAATAATAGTGCGTTGCATGATTTTTCTTGAATGGCTTTTTTGATTATTTTTGGATTTGTTACCAGCAAATCGTCTCCGACGATTTGTATTTTGTTTCCGAGTTTTTGTGTTAGTTCTTTCCATCCTTGCCAATCGTTTTCTGCCATTCCGTCTTCAAGGGATGGAATTTTGTATGTTTCAATTAAGTTGGCATAAAAGTCTACTAGTTCTCCTGACGTGTATTTTTTTCCGTAAAGCTTGTATGTGCCGTTGGAGTAGAATTCTGATGATGCTGGATCTAATGCTATGTCGATTTTTCCTTCATATCCTGCTTCTTTTATTGCTTGGGTGATTAAATCGAGTCTTTCTTGGACTGATTTTACTGGCGGAACAAAACCACCCTCATCTCCTAATAGTGTTCCTTGTGCGCCAAACTTGTTTTTTAAAATTTTTTTCAAAGCTTGATATGTTTCAATTCCCATTTGCATTGCTTCTGCAAAATTTTTTGCTTTTGTTGGCCAAATCATTTGTTCTTGAATGTCTTCTTCCAATCCGGCGTGTTTTCCTCCGTTCATTACGTTAAATTGCGGTGCTGGTAGTGTGATGCCGTTTCTTTTGCTTAAAACTCCAATGTATTCGTATAATTGCATTTTTTCATTTGCCGCTCCTGCTCGGCAAACAGCTGCACTGACTGCTACTATCGCGTTGGCTCCTAGCTTGCTTTTGTTTTCTGTTCCGTCTAATTCAATCATTAAATTGTCTAATTCCACTTGTTTTGTTACATCAAATCCTTTGATTTTTGGGGCTATTATTTTGTTGATGTTTGAAA
>CAZIEL010000159.1:0-2715 GCA_964538165.1 uncultured archaeon
GAAAGAATATTACAAGTTGCTTTATTGTAATTTGTTTTATTTAAATCAGACTCAACAACACTAACCCCAAATGTATGCGCGGTCGATTCAATTGCAAGACATTTCATAATAAAATTAGGTTTGTAACAAAATTAAAACTAATCAGTTAGTGTAAACTACATTAACATCTCTAATTGTTGCGAATGCTTGTGGGAAAACATTTCCGTCTGGGAAAGTGTAGAGTTTTGGGAAGAGCGCGTATTGCATGAATTGGTTTCCATCAATTGAATCCAAAGAAATTTGATTTATTCCACTCAAATAATTTAAATCACTCCAACTATTTGTACAAGAAGAACTAGACTCGCAAGAACGATATTTTACTCCAATTCTTGAAGCACCCTTATTGAAAAGTTCTTTAACTTCGTTAGAATCAAGAGCACGGTTCCATATTGCTGCATCTTCAATTTGAAATGCTCCTCCACTTCCTCCTGCTGAGTCATCGTTAAAATAAACGTTTCCGTTTGAAAGAATATTCACAGTTCCTGTCGTTCTCCCAATAAGGTCCGCATCATAGTAAAAACGAGTATCTCCTGATACGTGAGTTGCTACCAAATTGTGCCACTTTGTGTCTACTTGTGTAGAGGTATAAATATCAGTATTCCAAGCACTCCAATACCATCTGTTACTTGGATCACTCCCAACGATTGATCTTTGATAATTACTCCCTGTTGTTCCCCAACCCCAAACTCTTACATTCCCTGGAGTCGAAGAAGCTGATTTTACCCAAATACTCATAGTCCAAGAATTATTCCCACTTGGGACCCCAGTATCGGGGGCAATTACTTTACTACTTGAACTTGTAAAATTCGCCCCATTTGTGCTCCAAAGCCCAGTAGTTGTGGAAAAAGAAGTCCAAGTTCCATTATTACTTCCTTTTGAATCATAAGCGGTAGGGCCGCTAGATTCATTAAAATGCCACAAAGCTACTAAACCATTATTCAAATCTTTTTCTACAGTTGGTTCGATTTGTGTTCCGTAAATGTGCCCGTTCTTATCCTCCCCATTATTTGTATTCAAAACCAAATAATTGTAATCTGTTATTCCATAACCTGAGTTAGTATCAATTATTCTTGAAGAATAATTCGAATCAAACAATCCACGATTATAATCCGCTTGAATCTCTGGTCCAGAAAGAGCGCGGTTGTAGATTTTTACTTCGTCAAGTGCTCCAGAATAATATTCTCCTGAATTGTAATAATTGTATCCAAGCGAAAGTCCATTTGTTGTTGGAGTTAAAGTTCCAGGGTGACTTACTCTTGATTTTTGTTGTCCATTGTAATATAAAGTCATCCAAGTTCCATCAAAAGTTACTGCTAAGTGTTGCCACTTATTCAAGTCAAGTACAACACCCGAAAGCTCATCATACCCAGTTCCATTTATTCTCAATATTGATCTAAACTGATTTGTTGGGCAACCAATATATATCATAAAAGCTGACTGTGCATTACTTGTACCAAAATGATCAACTAATCTTGAACAAGACCCATAAAGATATGGTTTTGCCCACAAACTAATTGTTATTGCATTAGTAATAGCAAGTGAGGGCGATTCAGAAATATCTGCGTGTGAATTGCTTCCAAATAAACCTGCATTAGTATCCCAAAGGCCTTGTGCAGTTGTATTTGCACCGTTTGTTAGTGTTCCTGTGTTTCCTCCTGCATAATCATAAACGCTTGTTCCATTTTTCGAATCAAACTTGTAATACGCAACTAAATTTTGATCTCTCCAATTCCCTCTTCCGTCTTGCTCAGTCCCATTTCCTGAATTATAAATGGCATCAACTTCATCTTGAGTTAAGACTGCGTCATAAAATCTTACATCATCTAAAGAACCTGTGAATTTGTTATCGCCACTTGCTGTTTTCCCCATAAAACAATGCTGAGAATTAGCAATAGAATGTCCTTCTAAATTATTGCTCCCTCCATTTGAAAGACTTTTATCATCTCCATCAACATATATATGAACTCCTGAATTATGACCCGTGCCTGCATATGTTATAACGATGTGGTGCCATGCGTTATCGTAAATAGATGCAGATGCTATTGGTGCTATATTATAACTAGAATTTGCAAACATGAACCAAACTATTCTTGCGCCCCCGCCGTCCAGCCAAAGATACCAACCCGCACTATTTACCCCTGTGCCTTTTGTTAAAGCATACCCTTGTGTAGCCCCTTTACTCCAGAGTGATATAGAGAAAGACTCATCTGTTGCAAAATTAAAATTATCCCCTAAATCAACATAATCACTACTTCCGTTAAAAGTTAACGCACTATTTATTTTTCCAGTTGTTGTTAATGAAGATGTGTTTTGATAAGATGTGCCATCATAAGTGCCGATATTATCATCAACCACTTTGCTATCAGCGTTGTCATTCATTTTATAATGCGCAACAAGCCCATCAATTCTGTTCGTTCCATCATTTAAGTTCCAATCCATTTCTCCCATTTGTTTTATTGGAGGATTAATTACGGAGGTGTTCCAATTGGAGTTTGTGTTAAAATCTGTTATGGAACTAAAGTACGTGTTTCTTGTTAACAAATTATCATAACTCAAACTAAACACTCCGTTCGAATCGGTAGAAACTAATCCGCTCGTATCCGAGCAATTAATGTCCCAAGTGTGCGATCCTTCACTAATCCCAGTTTTAGTAATCTTATTCACAGCATTTGGAAC
>CAZIEL010000160.1:0-2713 GCA_964538165.1 uncultured archaeon
TACCAGTTTCCCTAAGCAATTCATAATTCTTCTTATACTCTCGCAAAACTTCAATTGCACTCATAAATCCAACTCCTTTGGAAATTTCATAAACACAAACCAATGAGTAGGAATTTTACTACCATTTGGATGTCCAAACAAAGGTTCAATTCCAATAACTTCTAATAATTCTTTTCGTTTAATACTTGATTCATTCCATTTAAATATGAGAACTCCATAATCATCAAGAACACGCATTGCTTCATTAAAACCTTGCTTAATATCTTGCTTCCAAGTTTCTTTATTTAAAACACCATAAGTTTTAGTCATTCTACAACCATCTGGTTTTCCTATTAAGTGCGGTGGGTCCATACAAACTAACTTAAAACTCTTATCGGGATAACTAAGTTTCCTAAAATCCATTAATACATCAGGTTTTAATTCTCTATTTGGGCGATTATCTATAAACCCTTTTTCATAACTCCTAATGTCCTGAAAAATTGTATGTGGTTCTGTTTTGTTAAACCAAAACATTCTACTCCCACAACAAACATCAACAATACATTTATCTCGCAAAACTTCAATCGACTTCGACATAGTTGTCGAAGGACAAGAAACTTGTTTCTTGGATTCTTTATTGTTTTCCATTTAATCGCCTCTCTAACATTATTCTGTAAGAATTAATTGCTGATTTTGTATTAACTGCATTTTCAACATCTGCAATCTTTTCAAAACTAATTAAATCCTTAATCAAACTATTTTGAAACTCCAACGCCAAACACGCTTTTTTTAGTGCTGGCACTAAATGTTCTTTTTGTTTAATCATACATGGTTCAGTAGGTTCAACTAATTTCAAAGAACCTAAATCCGCTTTAATCCATTCAATAGCTTCTTTATTATCCAATAATATCAACTCCATTTTCACTTTGACTTTGACAAATCATTTCATAATTATTATTTCTACACCACACATTAAAGTCTTTATTCATTTCTTGCACTTGTTCTTTTGAATAAGAAATTAAAACATGATTAACATTAGTCACACTTTGAGTTTCACAATCCCATTGATTATCCCAAAGTCTTGTAACATGAGAACACATCAAATAGGGCTCTCCGCTATTAGCTTCACAAACACCAAATACTTTAGCTGAACACTTTTGATTTAATTCAAATAAATTCATCTTCGTATTTAAAACAACTAAAAATATTCCTCCACCAATTAAAAAACCAATTAATAAAGAACAAAATATTGTAGTAAAAATATGTATTCGCAAAACTTCAACTGTTTTACTTTTCATTCTTAATCCTCCTCAATTTCATTCTTATTATAACCACAAACAGGACAAACCCCTTCATCTAACTCTATTGGTTCTTGTTCCCAATCAACACAAAAAGGACAAAACGAAACCGTTTTACTTTCCATTTTTACTCAACTCCTTTCTTTCTAACCAGTTAACCCCGCATTTATTACAATCAATTCTTTTCCAAGTAAAAATATTCCTTGTTCTAATATGACTATCTAGTTGTTGAAATAACACATAATTATCCACACTAAAAAAATAATAACCTTTGGGCAAATTCAGCTTTTGCTCATTACCACAATTAGCACATTTTAAGTCTAAAACAATCTCACTCATTTTCATTCATTCTCACTCTCCAATTCCACCTTTCTATTGTTTTCCATTTTCACGCACCTCATCAAATTCAGTATTGTGTTCATTTTCACTTTTACATAAAGGGCATACCCAAAAATAATGTGCATAATTATAATAATCTGAAGAATAACTTTCTCTATACTGGTTCTCTTTTCTAAATCCTTTTGTATTTTCAATTTCAACAATAATTCCACAACTTTTACAACTATCATTCATATTTCAAGCACCTCATTCAACATTTATATTTTCTATAAATTTCTCTTGTACCAAAGCAACCTAAATTAGTTTGCTGTAACAAAAAAGCTTTCTTAACTGATTCACACCCATTCCAACACTGATATTTAGGTAACTTTTTGGGAACAACTCCTTTTTCAAACCTTCTTTCATAATAATTTAATTCTTTATCAAAAATTGTTTTACCATTCAATTTCTTTTGTTCACTTTCCCAAAACTTAGTCTTTTCCCAAAGTTCAGGATAATTTTTCCACAAAACATAAATACTCTTTTCATTCTGCTTTGGGCAAAAATAACAACCCAATCTATCAAAATTAACATACAAAGGGTTAAACAAATTCTTTTCATTCAAATAATCAATACACTTTTGTTCAGTCCAACGCCATTCAACTAAAGGATATTTGATTAATTTAGTTTCTTTTTGCATTCTTTCTTGTTCATCAAAAGCAATTCCAATATATACATTATCTCCTTCTTTTTGTAAAGAAGTTAAAGGTTTGATTTTACTTTCTCTTGACCAATAACAAGGATAAACTCTTAAAGGAAAACCTCTTGTTTGCCCTTCTGCTTTTCCTCTTGAGATTTTTCCATAAAACCATTCTTCAAAACTCTTTTCAGGACAAACAACTTCAATTTTTCTTCCAATATACTTTTCAATCTTTTTAATGTATTCATATAATTCAGGAAATTCAAAACCAGTATCAGCAAAAACAATTCTATCAATAGGCATTTTTAATTCTAACATTCTAATTAACATAGCTGTAGAATCTTTACCACCACTAAAACAAACAATGTTACTCATTTTTCAAAGCACCTCTTTCTTTTCGTTTAAGATTGCACGAACC
>CAZIEL010000161.1:0-2694 GCA_964538165.1 uncultured archaeon
GGTTACTAACCCATTATCCGAAAGGATACCTGAGTTCGAATCTCGGCCTCTGCGTGTTACTAAAAGTTAGTCGCACGAAAGTTACCAGTTTTGTTTATAAAGAACGCAAGAACAGTTCCTATCAGGGGAATGGTTTTTGTATGCAGGTAACTAGTAGTGTTAATTTGGATTTTCATAATTATGATTGGGATATCCGTAGGTTGCTGGATAGGATTAATGGGAAAGTTCCTACTTATAAGACTGTTAATCCTCAGATGAATCGGGGAAGCGATTACTCTAAACTGACTCCTAAAAATCGTGACTTCTTGATTAAGGTTTTCAATGATTGTGTTTTGAAGGGTAATAGTAAGGCTCGTTCTATTGCCAAGCTTGAGAGGCTAGCAATTACTTTTTTGTTGTTTGGTGAGAAGAACGTTGAGGAAGCAACTAAGGCTGATTTTCAAGAGGTTTTTACTCAAGTGATGCGTAACCCAAAAATTAGTGATAGTACGAAGAGGATTCGTGTTGAAGAAATGAAACGCATGGATAAGGAGTACTTTGGGAATGGCGAAATATATACTGAAAGAACTAAGTGGATGAAGTTTGCTCATTCTAATAGGGATAAGTATTTGCCTGAAGAAATTTTAACTGAGAAGGAGGCTTTGAAGATTATTAGTTGTGCGGCTTCTGTTCGTGACAAGGCTTTTCTTAATACTCTTTGGTCTACTGGCGCAAGAGTGGGAGAACTTGGTAACCTTAAAGTAAAAAACTTTGAGTATTTTGGAAAATGTAATGAAGCCCACTTAATGCTTAATGGAAAAACTGGGATGAGAAAAGTTCTGATTATTGAGCCTGTGCTCGATATCTTGGCTTGGCTTGACGTTCACCCGTTAAAAAGCAACCCGGATTTTAAAGAAGCTTTCATGTTTTGCAAAACTAATGGAAATCCTTTGACTCATGCTTGTGCCCAAAAAATAATTAGGGTGGCGATGAAAAGGGCAGAAGTCAAAAAGAGGAATAATCCTCATATGTGGCGCCATTCAAGAGCAACTAACTTGTGTGCAAGAGGTTTGGGTGAAATGCAGATGAAACATTACTTCGGTTGGGCAAAAGGTTCAGATATGCCTGCAACCTACATTCATTTAAGTCAAAGAGGGCTAGACTCAGCATTAAAAAAGACTCTTGGGCTAGAAGAACAACAAGACCAAGAAATAGTTTGCAAGGTCTGCGCATGCACGAATGCAAGTTCTGCAATCAATTGTAGTCGCTGTGGGAGACCATTAACAATAAACGGGTTTATTCAATTAGAACAAGAAAAAAAACTAATGGAACAAGACCGAGATATTAGCCAAAAAGTTTTAACCGAAACAATCCGCTTAGTTGCAGAGCAAAGACTTACTCCAGAAGAAGCACAAAAACAAGCAATCAAAACAATCGCAGGAGAGTATGCTCAACAAAAAGAGCTTAAGGTTGCATGTGGTGCCTAACTTTTGCTCCGGCAAAGAGGTTATGAAAAGTTTAAAATAAGAAGTTGGTGTATTTGAGTAGTGAAAAAATGAATAAACAAGACTTAATAGAAAAACTCGAGGGCATCGAGTGGGAAGATTTTGAAGTTAAGGAAGCTCAATTAGAGGTTCCTAAAAGTTCATGGGAAACAGTAAGTGCATTCTCAAACACTGCTGGGGGTTGGCTGATTTTTGGAGTCAGAGAGAAGAGAAAAAATTATGAGTTGGTCGGGATTGATGAGCCTAAAAAAATTGAGCGAGATTTTTTGTCAGCGCTTAGAAGTGATAAATTTAACCATAAACTAAAAGTTGAGTCCAAAAAGTTTGTTATTAATGGAAAAACAATTCTTGCATTTTATGTTCCTAAATCCGACAGCAAACCAGTTTGGTTCAATTCAAAAGTCAATACATTTATTCGCACGGGCAGTGGCGACCAAAGAGCAAGCGATGAAGAAATTAATTCAATGTATCGCGAGTGTGCATTTTCTGCAACCAAAGATGGAACTCTAACTAAGTTTAATTTTAATCAACTTGACAAAAAAACAATCAAAGATTATCGCGAATACATGAAAAACTTTAACCCTCTTCACAGGTACAGCAAGCTTTCAGACAAAGAATTGCTTGAAAAGTTACATGCTACAATAAAAGGAAAAGTTACTGTTGGCGGTCTTTTAGTGTTTGGTAATCAAGACCAAATAAACCAAATTATTGGTGATTTTAGAATTGATTATTTAGAAGTTCCTGGAACATCTTACTCTAATGCTGAACCAAGATACACTTATAGGCTTTCAGAAGAGACAAATTTATTCAGGTTTTACTTCAGCATAATTGAAAGATTAATGAAAAAAATTGATTTGCCTTTTGAACTTACAAAGAGCGGGTTAGCAACAACAAATCAACCACAAAGCGTTGCAATAAGAGAAGCACTAGTAAATTTGTTAATGCACACGGATTATTTTAGTTCAATGAAACCAAGAATAAGGTTTCTCTCTGATAGAATAGAATTCATGAATCCTGGTCCTTTGCCGAAAGATGTGAAAAAAATAATGCAAGAAGATTTTACCCAACCCAGAAATCCAACAATAGCACGAATATTTAGGGCAATAAATCTATCTGAAAATGTTGGTTCGGGCTTTTACAAAATGTTTAATGGTTGGAAAAACTATTACAAAACAACTCCGGTTGTGGTTAATGATGTAGATCATTATGT
>CAZIEL010000162.1:0-2684 GCA_964538165.1 uncultured archaeon
TTTTCCCGCAATCAAATAAAGCAGCAACATAAAACCTTTTTTTCTTATTAAGTTTTTTAACATACTTTTTTATTGGAGGCAAATGATGACCCCTCCAAACAACATCTTCCACAATAACTACAGTTCCTAAATAATTTTTTTTCTTAAAATCAGTTTTTCTTAGATAACACTTTCCATTAATGGTATTTGTCCAAACATGATAAACATTACTTTTTACTCCCTTTTTTCTCAAACACTTATTCATTTCACAAGTGAGAGCAACTCCCCCAGTACAAACAGCAATCAAATTAATTGGTTGAGGAAGATCTTGTACCTTACTAGATAATCGTTCAATAAGCTTTAACACTTTTTTTCCAATGACTAATTTTGGCATGATAACAATAATACCGTGTTTGAAAAAGTTAAAAAACCAAACTATTGACCTTTTTTGATAAAATTAGAACCATTGACTCAAGCTTTTTTGTTTTTCTATCTCATCTCTTTTTTTCATGTAAGTATTAATTGTAGATTCAACTCTTTCTTTTGAAAAATCATGTCTTTCTACTAAAAACTCCAATAATTTTTCCTTATTAATATCACCCGCATCCAAATTTTTTGAGTTAATCTCACAACTCACTGGATTTAGAAATAACTCTTCTATGTCCTTATAATCAAAATCTGGTTCAAACTTTGTTTGAGTGATTATTTCTTCAAAAGAATTATTTTGTTGAACAAGTTTTAAAGCAGTTTTGGGGCCAACTTTTGGAAACTTTTCATTAAAATCAGTTCCAACTAATATTCCCAACCAAATTAGTTTTTTTCTATCAATTTTCAGCTGAGACAAAACTCTCTCAGATTCAATATGTTGAGGTTTAACTTCAACGTAAAAATTTTTTCCAGCTACTTTTCTTTTTCCTGTAATTCCAATGTTTCTAAACAAGTTTGTTGCTCCAAACAACAAACAATCAAAATCTTGACTTACTGCCCCAAAGAGTTGACCTTTTGAAACCATTACACTTGCTTGGGCTTCTCCTTCCTGAGGAGCTTCAACAATTGGAATTCCCATATAAGAAAGCATTTCTTTTGCTTCCAAAACCATTTGAGGAGTCATTTTTAGTGCTCTTGAACCAAATTTTTGTGCATCCCCCAAATTACCTACCTGTAAAGCCAAAGATGATTTTTTTTCTGCATCAGTTCTTGCTTCTCTTCTTTTTCTAAGAGTCTCAGATTTTAAGTCAGAAGGCTTCCCATCAAAAACAAAAACAGGTTTTATCCCAAGATCAACTAAATTAATTGTCCGATAGAACAGCCCAGTTAAATGAGAAGTTATATTTCCATGCGAATCGGACAAAGGGAGCCCATCAGGACCCCTAATTGAAGCTAAAAACTGATAAAGCATATTATATGTGTCAACACCCACTCTCTTTCCTGAAAGAAAATTAAGTTCAATTTCTTGTTTCTCTACTAGTTCCGAAAGATTAACACCCAAATTAACACCTTGGTAACAAAAATAGTTTGTTAAATTACTTAAACCCCATAGTTAAGGACAAAAATTGAAATAAACAATAATTAAATTCAAAATAACAAAAAAACTAAAATTAATATTTGTTTTTTACTTTAATGACAATCGACGAAATAATGTTTTATATTTTATAATTACACAAAATGGGAGAAAAAGCACTTTTAACCCCAAAAGAACTAACCCTTATGTATAAACCACAAGAGGCGCTGTAGAAATCCTTTATAAATAAAATATAAATAGAGGGTTGCCCCTCTATTTATTGATTATCATGAATATACTATATCCTATTGAGTATAATAAGTTTTATCGTTTGGTTGAGAATGTTTGTTTTGAAGTGCGTTTGCCTTTTCGATTCTCTAACTTTTCGAAAAAAATGTATGGAAATTTTGTACACGTTTTTTTAGCAGTGTACAAAGAAAAACTAAATCAATCATATCGCAGATTTGTAGAAACTTGTGAAGAAAACAACATGCAACGCATGTTAAACATCAAAAGAATTCCACATTACACAACAATACAAAAATTCGTTCAACGAATGAACAAAACATTATTCGAAAAACTTGTTCGCGCATGCAGAAAACTATTAAACCTCAAAAACATTATCGGAGCAATAGACGGAACAGGATTCTCAAACACCAACCCAAGTCATCATTACATTAAAAGAATAAATTCTAAAAAACCAGTCAAAAACTATACAAACACCGTGTTTCTCGCAGATATAAACAACAACATCATTCTTGATGTTCGAACAACAAGCGGAAAAGAAAACGAAACAACAGCATTCAAACCCATGATCAAACAACTCGCCAATTGTTTGAAAACTATCTTAGCAGACAAAGGATATGACTCCATGTCCAACAGAAAAACCTGTTGGAACAACAACATTGATGTTCACATCCCATTCAGACAATGGGAAAAAACACGAAAACAAGAATGGAACATCCCATCAAAAAGAATGCTAGCAGAAAAAAAATTCAACAAAAACACTTATAACAAACGTTCATTAATCGAATCAGTCAATTCAGCAATTAAACAAACCCTCGGCAGGTTTGTTCGAGCTCGTAACGCAACCCAACAACAAAAAAATGTTACATTAAAAGCAATAGCTTACAACATCGAACACATACAAAGAAAAACAAAAATCACACTATACATAGAATTCCAATAGGATTTCTACAGCGCC
>CAZIEL010000163.1:0-2587 GCA_964538165.1 uncultured archaeon
TATATCGCTATATATTCCTAGAAGATCCATGACTTGCATGGAATAAATTATTTATTTAAACTCTTATTGGAATTGGTTTAAGCTAATTCTCACATCTTATTGTGGAAAAATTATTTCTCACCAATATGTCAGTGTTTAATCACAAGAACAATTACTTATTCAAGTTACAAATCACTGTCACCACTAACCAACATCACACCAAAAAAAACTTTGGTGCTCACGACCTGTAAAAAACAAAAGCAGTTAATCGATGATGGAAAACCATCTCAAAGCATCCGCCAATGCATTCGCAGGAAATGAATATCCTGATCAATCGAATCTTAAAGTGCAAAGCGCACCATAAGGTATTCAAATTCGAGAACTTGAAATCATTAGTTCAAACCAATGACTCAATCTAACTCTTGCAACGTGCCACCAGGCAAACAATTGCTTACATACTTGGTGCCGCCAACCTTTATAAACCTATCGCCGACAGTTGCCGAAAAACAGGACTTTGTATTTTTAGAGGTTTTCGAACTAATCTTTGCGAAGTTCGCAAGGAAAAAATGTTATGTTTAAGTTAGCGTTTTATAAAAAAATTAATTTTTTTTTTAAAAAATGATTATAAAAGTAGGGTTGTTAGATACCAAGCCAAGATCATTAATACTAAAAATATTATATTAAATGTAACCAAGTACACCACATATTTCTTGTTTTTAAAATATGCCCACACAATTGGAGCTGCAATGTAAAACATAATTGGAGTTACATATAAAATTGCAAAAAGATCCACTATTGCTAATTGGATTAGGCTTTGCCAATAATAGGAAGAAAAATTAGAATATGAACTTGCAAATGAAATAAGAATAAGTAATATTGATCCGCCTACCACTATTAAAATTGATAATGCAAGTGAAACTCCAGCCATTAGTAATAGCATTATCCCTGTGCTTGGTGGATTCTGTTTTGTTCTAATCGAACCACCAACTTTTTCATCCAATTTAGAAAAGTAAGTAATTACAATAAATCCAATTACAGTGAGTAAATTCGCTAATCCAAATAAAGCAAGTTGGGTTTTTGATTTAATATTTTTTCCAAATGCAATAAAACCTGCAATTAAACTTGAAATCATTGAGAATATTATTAACAAGATAATTGATACTGCGAAAGAATTATCTTTAATTATTCCAGCAACCATTACATTTGCAGGAGCTTTATTCTCAATCCACAAATCATCTTTTAGATATTTTGATGGGGTTGTTAATTCTATTTTCGTATAATTAAAGTTCGAAAAGCTAGTTTTCTCATTAAAGAAATTATTCAACTCTGAAGGAGGAGAGTAACTTGTTTGAGATAAATAAGATACTTTAATCTTGTTTTCAATTTCTGTAAATGTAGTTGGAGTAACATGACCCACAACATATAATGTCATTGGAATTTCTGTGCTCCCGTAAATACTTGTTGGTTTCATTGGGAAGTACATCTTTTCAGTAGGGAAGGTCAAACTTACTCCAATATCAGGTTTATTGCTATGCCCATAATAACCATAATAATCTGGCGAACTTACTGTGTTTGCATATTCTGCTGGATTTGATATCCATGAAACAACAAAAGTATAATCTTTACCAATATAATCTCCATAAACTGCCTTAGCTTCACTCGGCATATCAAAGCCCTTTGATAACAAATAATTGTAAAATCCATCTCCTGAAGAAGCAGTAATTAACTCGCTTGTCACCCCTAGTTTCTCAATTCTTTCATGAATTGTAACCCCATATTCTTTACTTAGCGAATCACTATTAGCAATTGAGGAGCCTTGCATCATTACTGCCCCAGTAAGTAAAAAGAATGGAGCTGCAATTGGCAATAAGTACAATTGTGTGTAAATAGTTGTCATAAACATTGAAGCTGAAATAGAATCTTTTGCTTGTTTTTTAACATCTTTACCATAAAAAGAAGGAAACCCATCAATAACATCAATAACCGTGTCACTTGGCTTTGCGGGAACTGGGAAAATCCAAACCGCTTGGGTTGCAGTTGAATCAGGAGTAAATCCTATTGTAAGAAGTAAATTTTCATATCCATTTTCATAATTGATTGCAGCAATTTGATTACTTTCAGGGTGAAGGTCCCATCCATCCGGCCTTCTGATATACATTCCTCCATCAGCATAAACACTAAAAAAAGAGCAAACAAATACAATAATCAAGAATAAGCAATATGCTTTTTTTGAAAACATGTTTTAGAGTAGGTTAAAGAAATATATAAATCTGTCTATAATCTTCGCTGACTTGTTTATTTTTTCTTCATTGCTTTAAGATATCTTTTGAGCATTTTATCTCTTGTTCCTGGCGGGATAGTTACTTGACTTTCCTTCATTGCCGAGAGAAATCTCGCACGCATATTGTCTCTTGCAGTAGCATATTCTTGTGGACTCTTAAATCCCAAACTTCTATAATCCATTCTCTTAATTGGAATTCTACTTCCATTAACCCTAATACTTGTCATAAACGTGGTTATGCTTTCGAAGTTTATAAATCTTATTTGAAATGTGACTCTGGGACAAAACCTCTTTTTAAGTGGGGTGCAAAATTGTTGTGATGTAGTT
>CAZIEL010000164.1:0-2552 GCA_964538165.1 uncultured archaeon
ATTATGATCACTTGTTTTTGGATACAAAAAGATTTCATTACTTTGAGAAATATCATACGCGTATTCGCTTGGAGAAGAATCTATTGAGTAAGTTAATTTTTTACATGCAGTGTTATCCCTACAATTAAAAGTTAACTTTTCGCTTGTTAAAGAAAACGCACCCTGCCCATTTTGGCACCCACTTACTGTTGTTGCGGGAGGAGAAGTGTCATTAATGGGTACATAATTGGATTGAATTCTTTTTGATTCATTAAAACAAAGAGTCATTCGCCCAATGCAATTTGATTTTTCATCTTTTTTTAATGAAATCACAAGCGGGATTCTTGTTTTACAATTCATTGTATTTCCAAACTCTTTTGCATTAAAATCTTTTTGATTGCAACTAAGAAAATTTACTACTTCAATTCTATACCCTGTGATTTTGTTTTGAACTGTTGAGAAGCACTTGTTTATGTCTGCTGAGTTTACTGAAAAAAAGGACATTTCCCCCCAACATTTTACAATTGCACCCTTTATGTCGACTGCTTCTTGAAGGGGTTGGGTTTCTTGAGACATAATTGAGGAAGTGACAGAAGAATTTAACCCAAAATAAATCAGCACCAAAATTGATACTACTACCATTATGATAAAAAAGAAGGAAGTAATCATTTGATAATTTCCTTTACTATTGAGCATAAATCACCACTTCATTATTTTCTTTTTTAACAATAATTTTCTCAAGCGAAAGATCAGCCTCAAATTTTTTTACTGCACAAATTGGAACTTTGCATCGCTCAACCCCGTTTGATATTATACAAAGTTTGTTTGAATCATCATAAACTAATGTTCCAACTTCAGTTTGAAGATTTAATTCTTTTAGATAGGAATACGAGTCGCAAGCGGAAACAATGTTGGTGTTTATTAGAGCCAGATCGGAGTCAATTGTTTCAAATGCAGGTTTTTGGTATTGAAAAACGTTAAAGAACCAGAGTAGTACTAAAAATACTGCAATTATTATTGCAAGCCAAGTAACTATTTCTGAGGGGGTACTAGCCGCTGCATTCAATCAAAACACCAACATCTTGTTTCTCTACTAAACATTCAAACTCATGCACTGAATATAATTGTTTTATTTGTTGAGTGTTTAAATCTAGCGTTGAGTAAATTATTGAGCAATTTGTTTTAACACAGTCATTAGTTCCTTTATAATTCATGCAAATCTTTGCTGAGTTACCACTTGCTGAGCCAAAAGTTATTACTGACTCACTCCCTAGCTTTACTTTTTGTGGAAATGTTGTCCCTACTTCAGAGCCACATAAAAAATCTGCTTTTTGTTTAAGTAGTTGGAGTGAGTTTGTTATTTCTTGTTGCTTGGATTGCTCTTGTCCATTAAACACGATTCCTGCAATTATTCCTATTGAAATTAGTGCAGTTATTACTCCTACATAAAGCCAAACTACTTGTTCCACTAAAATTCACCAAAAAAAAGAATTTGGCAATTGGCATTAATTGCCAATTGCTTTTTCACAATTATAATCTGCTTGTCCATCGTCAACTACTGCGTTGTTTCTTGATGTTGCAGGATCTCTATTTGTATCAAGTGCAGCATTGAACCAGTGAGTTAACATATACTTCTGGCTTGTGTCTTTATCAATTAAATTATAACATGCACCTGGTTTTAGGTATGTATCAAGTAATTTATTTGATGCATCTCCTGATAGTCTCATTGTACTCATCCAGTAACTGCATAAAACTTTAGGACAATCAACTACATCCAAAGTATCGCATGGATATAATTGTGCACAATATACTCTATCTTCACAAACTACTACCCCTGGAGTGAAGTCGGTTTTGTTTGCTCCACCAAGGCTTGAGAATTCAAAATAAGTCATACAATATGCTGCTCTGTCTTCTTTCTTTTCAGATTTGCATAAAGATTCACATTTTAATTTATTTTCTTTAATTTGTTGAGTAAATTCATTTTTTGATTGAATTGATTTCAGCTGAGTTTCGTTGTTTGTAAATTGTTGTGATACAAGCTGTAATACTATCATTGCTACCGCAAGTAGTACGAACAATATGATAAAGATCTGTATTGCCATCTCCATTCCTTTCTGATTCATTTTCATGCTGAAACCTCCACATTAGTGTTAGCAAAATCCCATATTATTAATACTGTATTAACCGTATTTCCCGCGCCCGTAACCTTTCCAAGAGCGGTTTTATTTGTCGTATAACCGTTAATATCATTACTACTCCCTATTTGATAGGAAGAACTGGAATGAACAATAAAGCAAGTTTCTTGTTTAAATACCTTTCCAAAGCGAGTTTTATAGCACTCATCAACAAGCATCCCGATTTGTGAGTTTGTTACAGTTGAAACTTCAAGTATTTGAGTTTCCCCTTTTTTTGCGTCGGTTGTTGGAAGCTGGTTTTGCGCAGAACCAATAATTGTTTGGCTAAACATCACAATAAGAGTGCCTACGAATAGAACTATGAAAAGTGTTACAATTACTTCAATTGGCATTTCCATTTTTTATCAAATTAATTAAAGTTTTTTGTAGTATTTAAAT
>CAZIEL010000165.1:0-2550 GCA_964538165.1 uncultured archaeon
TAAAAGTAGTAAGAATACCAATAAAAATTGCTAACAAAATACGAACAAACATCATTTCAAATCAACTTCCTTTTATCATTTCCTAGTAAGTTTTTAAAAAGTGTAACATTTTTTACTCCGAATCTTTTTCCTGGTGCATACAAGGCTGATTTAAAAAAGGCAAGTTTTTTTGTTTTTTTTGTTGGCTTTAATTGAGGTAACAAGCTTGGTTTGTACACAGGTATTGTTGGAGTGCTTGGTTTTGGTATTATTCTTGAACTGCTTGAACTTCCTGACCCTGAACTTGTTGAGGTTGATTTACTTGGTCTTGATGAAGAACCAGAACCAGATCCAGACCCTGAACTTGTTGAAGTTGAAGTAGATGTTGAAATGCTTGGGGTTAAACTTGAACTAATTAACCTGCCTGAACTAGAAATAATGTTTGAGCTTGAAGAACTTTTGCTAAAAGAAACACTTGAAGTTGAATAAATTTTGCTTGAAGAAGTTTTTGAAGCACTTGATTTAACTGGTGAAAAAATATTGTAAAATGTGCCTGGGTTTTTGGATTGAGCAATACTTTGTGAAAAACTGATTTCTTTTTTTGGTCTTTTTAATATGCTTGGTTTAGTTGGCTTTTTAACTATTTTTTTAGTAGTAAAAAACTTTGTTGGTTTTGAAGGCATTACTCTTACTCTTGGGGTTTTAACAAATACTCCATCAACAAAAGTAAAATCATAAATTCCTTTAACTCCTTTCTTTGTAAGTATTGCTCCTTCTCTTAATAACGCTTCATTTTCTATTTTTAATCCTAATTCGTTTGCAGGGCTTGTGTAAGGAATGTTCTTACTTGTTTTTGCTGTTTCAAAAACTTTTTTAGCTTCACTTAATTTCTTAAATTTTCCAACTTTGTAAAGTCTTTGGGGTTTTGTTGAACCAATAAGTCTTAAAGTAGTTGGCTTTACAGGAGTTGGCGTATTAAAAAAAGGAATTCTCGGAGTAACATTATAACTTGAACCACCTAAGCGCAAATAAACTTCATTTCCTGCGCCAGTTGAAGTAAACAGACTCTTCGGATCTGTTTTTGGTAATTTTGTCGGATCAGGTACTTTAACTTTCATTTTAGTTTTGCCGGCAAAAGGATCTGTTCCTGTTGAGTGAATTAATGTTTTTGGATTTTTTCCTGTTTCAAATTCTTTAATAGTTGATTTTGGAGTTCCTCTTTTATATTTTCCTCCAATAAGGTTTTTTGGATTAACTTCATACAATTGGGTGCTTTTAACATACTTTCCGCCTTTAGCAATAGCAATTCCTGCTTTTCCTAATCCTAATAATTTATTTCCTGCGCTTACTGTTTTTCCGATAACAAGACCTGAACCAACAATTTTTGGAACTTCTTCAACAGGGTTAGAAGCAATTCCTTTAACAATACTTACTCCTGTTGTTCCTGCAAGTATTCCTGCTTCTGCTAAATCTTTACGGTTTTTTTCAGGAAATTCTACGATGGCAACCGGTAACTTAACGCCTGGAATAATATCCATGTTTCGTATATGTATTTTTGATCTAAATCCTACATCAACAAAATATTTTCCTGTGTCTATTGCTGTGCCAAATATTTTTTCGTAAGTTTCTTTTTTTGATGCTGCTTGCCAAATGTTTCCTCCTGCTTCAATCGTTTCTCCTGCTCCTTTTACTAATGCTCCACTTGCCGTTTGTAGTGTTGGTAATGTTTTTGGAAAGAATTCTATTGGGGAAGTAAAACTCAAAAATCCAAGTCGGTCATCTCTTTTTGTTGCTCCGGGCACTATAAAGTTTTTTCCTTGTATTCTTGTTGCTGCTTCTTGTATTGTTTGACCTGCTTGTTGTAAAAAATTAAGTTTCGGTTTCTCCTCTTCTTGTATTTCTTCTTCTATTGGTGTTTGGGTTGGCACTTTATTCCCTAAAGCATCATAAGTGTACATTGTTTTTGCTTCTTGAATCATTTTTTTTGATCGTTCTTCTACTGTTGCAAAATCTTCACTATAAGTTTGTTGGGTTATTGGGTCGTAGTATACGCTTGAGGTTTTTGTTATTCCTCCAAGAAATGGTTTGTCTTTTGTGTAGATTGTTTCAAATCCGGTTGGAGTTAAATAATTAAGTAATGGGTTTTTGTTAACATTTTGTTGAGAATTTATTCCTAATTGGGTTGGTGTTAAAGCGCTGCTAAATCCTCTTCCGTGTGGGTCTAAGTATGTTCCCCCGGTGGTTTCTGCAATTCTTTTTGCTTCTGCTTCTTGTTTTTCTTTAATTGAATAATCAATGCTTTGTGTTTGTGTTGGTTTTGGTGTTTCTGTTTTTTGTGAACTGCTTCTTTTTTTAAAAGTTATTGCGCTATAAGTTGGTTTTGTTAAACCGCTAGATCCAGAATTTGAACTTTTTGAAGTTGTATTATTAATGTTTTGGTTTACTGATTCTTTTTTTACGCCAAAAATATTTGCGACGTTTTGTTGGCTTGATGTTTTGCCTGTTAAGTAATCACTTGCTTGTTGTTTTGATCCACTACTTGTTGATCTGCTTCCGGAAGAATTATATCCA
>CAZIEL010000166.1:0-2546 GCA_964538165.1 uncultured archaeon
GGTTTAAAGTTACACAATAATCCACTGTTGTTTTCTTTTGCAAAAATAGGGGATAAAATTATTTTAGATCCTGATGTTATAGAAGAAACAGCAGCAGATGCAAGATTTTCTGTTGCAGTTACTGAAGAGAAAAAATTGGTTGCAATTCAAAAGGGACTTAGTGGTTCTTTTACTTTTGATGAATTGAAGTTTATGGTAAAAACCGCTTTGTCAAAACACAAAGAATTGTACTCAAGAATAAATGAGGTACAGAAAAAAGATACTTCTAAAAAAGAAAAAAGGTAAACAAAGGTGAAAAATGAAAAGGTGTAAAAAATCAGTTAAAAGAAAAGGCGCAGGAATTTTTGTTTGCACAAACTGCAAAAAAAAGTTTGCTGGTGGAGCATATGAAGTAGAATCAGAATCCAAAGGCATAATAAAAAAGCAGTTTGACAAAACAGGAAAGTGTATTGTACAATAGGTGAGTTTTGATGGGTAGTTATAAATGTATAAGATGTGGAAAAGAGTTTGATTCTCTTTTAGATGGGCCAGTTAGATGCCCTTTTTGTTCATATAGGGTGATAGAAAAAACAAGGCCAGAGGTAGTTAAAGAAGTCTTAGCCGAGTAAGGTTATTATGGTAAACTACGTAACAACATCAAGAAAACCGGGCATTAGAGTGAGGTCTTTTGCAAAGAATATTGCATTTTTGTTTAATGCAAATTATGTTACTCGTGGCAAAAGCTCAATTACAGATTTGGTTTCAAATTGTCGTTACAATGGTGTTCCTTTTGTGATTGTTATTACAGAACAAAATGGAAACCCGCATCAGATTTTGTTGTTGTGCGTAACAGAAAAAAGTTGGGAAATAAAAGAAACGTTTTTTGTGAATTTGTTGGTTGCAAGAAATGAATTAAAAAGTAATAATGAATTAAGATCAAAAAAATTTGTTTACCCTGGCCAGAGCAAAACCTTAAAATGGATTATTAAAATTTTGGGTGTTGACACAGTAGATAATTCAGATTTGGAAGTAAGAGACATTAAAAATGGTTTTTCTGTTTTCCTTTGTGGCAAAGAAATTGGCCCAAAATTTGAAATTAGAAATAGAGAGTCAACAGAAAAAGAAGAATAGTTTCAAGGGATAAAATGGCAAAAGTAAAACTAATCTTGGAAGTAAAAGAAAAATCAAACAAAGAAATTTATGGCGCAATGAGTCAGGATATTTTTGATAAGGGCAGATCAAAATTGGAAATAAAATTGCAAAAAGATTTGTTACGATTTATTGTGACTGCTGACGATTACACTTCTGTTCGTGCAGCAATAAATGCAATTTTATTAAAATTAAGAATGCTTGAAGAAATTGAAAACAAAATTTCACAAAAGTAATGTGAGTTTGGAGGAGATAAATATGAGTCCTAGTGTAAGTAATGAAGATGTTGTTGCATTTTCCCAGTTGAATGCACAATTAAGCAATTTAGCGTCCCAAAAAAGTCATTTAAAGATGATGGTTGAAACCACAAAAAAAACAATTGAAGAATTAGAGCAGAGTGAAGAAAAAACAGCATTCAAGAATTTGGGTTTTGTGCTTTTGAAATGCGACAAAGCAAAGTTGATAAAAGATTTGAAGAGTGAAATTGAGACTTTGGAATTGAGAACAAAGACAGTAGAAAAATCTGAAGAGCTATTGACTAAGAAAATGGATGAGTTAAAATCAAAATTAGATGTCCAGATGCACAAGCATTCTGATGCAGAAGAAGAGCATGAACACTCTCATGAAGAAGAAACTAAAAAAGAGAAAAGCAAAAAATAAATCTAAAGCCCACAATATTTATTAAATTAAAGTCTTGTGGGTCCTTCTTTTACCTTGGGCAATAATTCTCAAAATTCTTTTCCTCTTTTGTTACCTCTATTTTTCGCCACCCAAATTTCTCTTAAGCCAATAAACTCTTTTGTGCCGACCATCAAAAGCAGACATTCCATAAGATGCATTTGCAGTCAAAAAAGTAACTGGACAAAGGTATGGTTTAATTGCTTTTCCGCCATCAAACAAAGGATTAGTGACATCAAGTATGTGTCAAAGACCATCAACTTTTATTAAATTAAATGCATGAGGCCCATCTAAAGTTTCTTTTGCCCCATTTTCTTCAGTGTGTTCCATTTTGAATTCTCCTAACACATATCTTGATTCTATTCCAAGCTCTTGTAATATTATTTGTGCCAACATAGATAATTCAGCACACATCCCTACCTTTGCTTTAACAAACTCAGATAATTTTTGTGGGGTATCAAAACCAGGGTCATAAACTTCATCATTTATTCTCTGTCTCTTTAATTCGTTTTGTTCAAAAGAATGATACAAAAAATGTGCAACCAAGGCTACTTCTGTTTTTTGTGATTTAGGAAGATTTGGCGTTGAGCCCATATGTTTGCCAATATATTCTTTAACGTCAGATATTAACTTTTTTATTTCTGGACTTGATGAATCTACTATTTCCATATGTCCAAACGGAGAAACTGTTATTACATCTTTTTCTTTTAGCTCTTTTATTACTCCGCCCCTAAATATTC
>CAZIEL010000167.1:0-2528 GCA_964538165.1 uncultured archaeon
AGTGACTAACTTTTTTCAAAAAAATTCGCATAGTGCTTAAGTTTTGTGGGGATTTTTGAACGTTGGGTTATAAATTGTGTTAACAATAAGGAATTAGTGTTATGGGTGCGTTAGTGGGTTTGATTATTTCTGATGCTCTGTCAGGGGATAAAATAAAGCGGATGGAGGCTAGAAAGTCTGTCGAGAAGTTATTGAATAAGCATTATTCTGAACCTTTGCCGAGGAATGGTGAAGCTACTGTGCTTCTTAGGGAATTGCGGGATGAATTTATTAAGCTTAGTGAATCAATTGACTCTTCCGACCGTCTTGTGGGCATTCAGGGATTGGGGTGGATAAGTATATCAGATGTTTTTGACGAAAAAATTGATTATTTTATTGAGTTGATATTTGAGACGATTGTTGATGACAAGGGCGATATTCGTTTAGCAACAGCAAATGCTTTTGGGTACCTGCGCGCGGGGTTTGGGCAAAATCATTATTTTACTGATGAAAAGTATGTTCGTTTATATTTGGACTTAATAGAGTTGTTGGACAACCAAACTGATGAGAAAAAGAAAAAATCAATTGAAAATATGCTGGGAAAACTTTATTGCCCACACCTAGATACCATCCTTAGGAAAATGGGTTACGCCCCAAGTAAACAAAAGTTGTAGTATTGCAGATTTTAGCAAAAAACTCAAAGAAAGTATTTTATAGAAGTTAGCACTACAATCTGCAAAAACCCTAATCAATCATAAAAAAACTCAAATCTTAGTTTATATTCAACTTTACCTGTGCCCGGCCTCAGCGTCCAGTATTCTTTTCACTTAGCTGATTTGTTGATAAAAAGCGAATAAGGGTCAATAAATAAAGTGTGAGTTTGCGTTATGACTATAAGAGTTGAATTTTTGAAATGAGTAGTTTATCCAAGGTATGTTTAAATAGACTTAAACGCAATATACTTTATGGTTTCATCAAAACAAATGGAAGCTTTTTCAAACCCATTTTCTTTTAATAATAAGGACTATTGGGTTCAAGCCAAAACAAGTTTTGTTTTGATGTTAATATTTATTTTCGTTATGATTGTCTCCATGTTTAGTTCTCCAATTATTGGGGGAAATTCAGTTCTTGGCCAGCTATCATTTGTAATATTTACAATATTTGTTCTGGGTTATTTTGTTTTTTATTTAATTACAATTTATTGGATGGGGCGAATAATAAAAGAAAAAAGGTCAACTTTTGCAATTGTCGTTTCCATACTCTTGATTCTTTTAGGGTTGGGTAGTATAATTCAGTTTATTCTTGGATTAACTGTGTTTATTTTTGGGTATGTTCGAAAGGTAAAGAAACCAAAGAAAAAGTAAAATGTTGAGAAATTTTGTGGTTTTACATTCCATGCGAATGTATTGAATCAAACTTTTTCCTCAACGCTGTCTACTAGGATGTTTTTTATTACGCTATCACTCAGCGTATTTCCAGTTTTTTATTTTATTCAAAAAGCTTGGTGCTCAAGTATTTCTCGCCCCTGTCAGGAAATATCACCACAATTGTGCCAGAATCAACTTTTTCAGCGATTACTTTGGCGGCATACATTGCCGCACCCGAACTCATCCCCACAAATATTCCTTCTTTTTTGATTATTTCGCGTGTCATTTCGAATGCTTTTTCGGTTTCAACCATTATTGTTTTGTCAATTTTTGACTCATCATATAATTCAGGCACAATAGCCTCTTTCATATTTTTTAATCCTTGAATATAATGCCCCTCAATTGGGTGGGCGCTAACAATTCTTATATTAGGGTTTTTTTCCTTCAAGTATTTACCAACACCCATTATTGTTCCGCTCGTACCTATTGCAGATACAAAATAATCAATCTCTCCGCCAATTTGATTCCAGATTTCCTGCGCAGTGCATTCGTAGTGAGCAAGTTTGTTGTATTTGTTTGAATATTGGTTTGGCATAAAATATTTTTCAGGAAACTGTTTTACTAGCGCATGAGCTTTTCTTATTGCCCCATCAGTACCCTCCCCCGCAGGAGTAAGAATTATTTTCGCGCCATAAGCAGAAAGCATTTTTCTTCTTTCAATAGAAACTGCTTCGCTCATCACAATCTCAACAGGCATAACCCCTTATTGTAGCAATCATTGCAAGACCAATCCCTGTATTGCCCGAGGTTGGCTCAATAATTACTTTTTCTTTTGTAAGTGTGCCTTCTTTCTCGGCTTGATTTAGCATATTTAGTGCTATTCTATCTTTTATACTTCCACCTGGATTTTGTCCCTCAAGCTTGGCATAAATCTTCACTCTTGGTTTTTCTATTATTTTATTTATTTTCACTATTGGAGTGTTTCCAATCATTTCCAAAACATTTTCATAAACCATTTTCATGTATATTCCTCCATTTAAAAAATTCTTAATAAAAAATTGACTTTGCTTAAAATTGCCAGAAAAAGCAAAGAAATAGTTAACAACAGCTAGCTATCGCTGAGTCAAAATTAGATTTATTATGGATTTTATGTTGTTGCATATCATATATTCAGTTCTGCTC
>CAZIEL010000168.1:0-1283 GCA_964538165.1 uncultured archaeon
GTTTGGGATTTTTGCCTCTTGCCTTAGTTTTTAATACCTTCCTTAGAATAATTTAGTACTAGACAAGTAATTGTTTAGTATTAAAATGGTGAAAAACAAATGGTTGACGGAAAAGATAGTTTTGGTAGAGAAATGCACAAAACAACTTGCGCAGACTGCGGAAAGGAAACAGAAGTACCTTTCAAGCCAGACCCAGCAAGACCTGTGTACTGTAGAGATTGCTACCAAAAGCATAAGAAACCAAGACGAGACAACTACTAAACTAGTTAATCAAATCTTGATTTTTAAAAATAAAACAAATCTAATTCTTTTTTTTTAATTCTTCTCCTTCTGAAAAGAAGATTTGTCAACATTTGTATTTGGTGGATTTAGTACTACTAAGTTAAATAATTTTGTTAACTGTAATTTTCTTATGTTAATTAATGATAGAGTTTATGGTGAAGTAGAGGTTTTGGAACCAGTTTTAATTGAGTTAATTAGTTCAAAGCCACTTCAAAGATTAAAAGGAATTCAAATTGCGGGAGTAATGTACAAGGTTATTCCTTGGAAGAATATTACTCGCTATGAACATTGTGTTGGGGTGATGATTCTTTTGAAGAAATTAGGAGCTTCTCTTGACGAACAAATTGCTGGACTTTTGCATGATGTTCCACACACAGCGTTTTCTCACGCAGTAGATTTTGTGTTTAATAATGAAGCACAGGATTATCATGAGAGGTTTCATAAAAAAATAATTGTGGAATCAGAAATACCAAAAATACTTGAAAAGTACTCTATTGATATTAATACTGTTTTAGATGAACAAAAACACACTTTGCTTGAAAGAAAAATGCCTAATCTTTGTGCGGATAGAATTGATTATACTCTAAGAGAATTTATTGCACGGGGGGATACTCAAGAATCCGTATTAAAGTATGTTAATTCTTTAGGGGTTAGGGGAGGAAAATTTGTTTTTCTAAAACAAGAAATTGCAAAAAAGTTTTCAGAAGAATTCCTCTTAATGGTTCAATCTTGGGCATCACCAATTCAGTTAACTGTTGTTGAAATAATTGCTCGTGCCCTAAAAATTTCTTTACAAAAAGGGATAATTTGTGAAAAAGATTTATTTTTGGATGATGAAACAGTTTTACAAAAAATGTACTCTTCAAAAGATTTAGAAGTAATTAAATTACTAAATAAACTTACGCCCAATTTGAGAGTTATTGAAGATGAAAAAAACTTTGATTATTATTCTAAAGAAAAATGCAGGTATGTTGATCCAGAAATTGTTTTAGAAAATGGAA
>CAZIEL010000168.1:1293-2512 GCA_964538165.1 uncultured archaeon
CGCAAGAATTCTGGAATAAATGCAATATTTTTATGCGTTTATTATAAAACGATACTCGTAAAAAATGATTGATTCATAAGTATTATCTTCCGTGTAATGCAATTTAGAAAGAGGCAGGAGAGTTAGAGGGGTTAGGGACTAACCAAAACGTGTGTGTTCCTAACCCTAAAAAATTATTGGGGGGTTGGTTAAAATGGAAGTAAGAAGTAAGTTTGTAAAAAAAAGGTTTGGAAAAACTTGGGCCCTAACAGTTTCTGATAGTGCACTACTTGATGCCTTTAGAAAAGCTTTTCCTCATTACAAAAGTAAATTAATGAAAAAGAAACAAGGGATAATTGAGGCTTAAGTTAAAAAAATAAGGACTAAAGAGCAAAACGCCCTTTTAGTCAATTAAATAAAGTTTTATGCACACTTTGATTCTAACTCAGTTAGGGATGTTGTTAGACTAATCATTAGTTCTGAAACTATTTTTACTTCTGATTTCATTGCTATTGCATCGCCAGCTGATATTGCGTCATTTAATTTGCCTGCTTCAATCGCAAGAGTATCAAGTTGCTTTTGAATTCCTGAAATGGCTTCTCTTTTTTCAAAAGCAAGTGGAATAATTACTGATGAAGGAGGACTAATGAGTCATGCTGCGGTACTAAGCAGAGAATACAAAGTCCCCTGCGTTGTGGGGACAAAAAATGCCACTCTTTTATTAAAAGACGGCGATCTTGTTGAACTTGATGCTAAAAAAGGAATTGTGAAAAAGTTTTGAATTCTTGAAAAAAAACTTTATCAAATAACTCAAAATCTAGGTGTGGTTGATACATAACTTTTCCAACTCTCACTTTTTACCCTCCTTTAGTTTGAATCCTCTTCCAACCCCTTTGCCCAACAGCCCCAATTTTTGCACAAAAAATGCCTAAAATTATCCTTCATTTTGGTCAAACCTCGTCATTTTGTCGATTTGAGCTATTTTGCGCCATCTTCCTTTCAAAAAGACCCCTCATTTTTAATCTCAAAATCCTGCATAATCACTCTTATACGGCATTTCGCCTTCACAAAATACTGGGGAAAATGAAATTTTGGGTGGCAAAAATTAGTAGTGGAAGTGGCCCTCCGAGGGGGCATCTTGAAAGTGGGATCAAAGGTGGCACAAAGTTATGTATAAAAAAAGGCTTAAATAAAAGAAATTACAATATTTTAACATGGTTCGAAAAGTAATAAAGAAGCC
>CAZIEL010000169.1:0-2508 GCA_964538165.1 uncultured archaeon
TCCCATCCTTTATTGAATTTTTGTTGATAGAATTGGATGAGAGAATTAGTGTAAAGATCCATTCTGGAGAAAGGTACTCCAACTATTATTGCGCAACTTAAATTATCTCCTGGAAAATCAATTCCTTCCGCAATGCTTCCTCCGCTCACAGCGAGAAGTACTCCTCCAAAACCAGACCCCAACAACTTAAAGTTATGTATAAGCTTTGTTTTTTGATCTTGACTCATTTCTCTTTCTTGTTTTAATATTTGTCTTCTAGTTCTAATTGAGCGCGAAACACTTTCCAATAATTCAAATGAGGGGAAAAAAACAATTGTGTTTCCAGGAACCTTGCCCACAATCCTATCAACCATCTCACCGATTTGTTTGTACTGTTCAGGATTTCTTGAAGTGTATTTAGTAGTAGTTTTTTCAACAAATAGATTTATCCGATTTTCTTTAGGGAAGGGACTCTTGTATTGTTTGATCCAAACCTTTTTTGTAGAATCAATACTTGAAATATTATTATGTTGAATATTGTTTTGGTGTACTTGATAAGCACTTACAGTAGAAGTGTTTTCTACTCCTTTTTTTTCGCTTGGATTATTTATTACTCCTGTCCCGTTTGGTTTTGAATTTAGTATGCTTACTCCTAATACATCAGAGTACATTTCAAGGGGGAGTAGTGTTCCAGACATTAGTGTTGCTGAGTGTACTCTATCTAGTACATCGCAAGCAATTTCAGCCGGATCAAGTGGATAAACCCCAATTGTAAGTGAAGCTTTTCTCTCAATCAAAAAGAGGGTGTGTTTTTTTTCTTTCAATAAAAAGTAAAAGAACTCAGCGATTGCTATTAAGTAAGAGTTTTCAGTTTTGTGTTTTGCCATGAACTTTTCTCCAGCGAGTTCAATTTTTTCAAGTCCAGTTTTAGCAACTTTGTTCAAAAAATCAATTTCTCGTCCCTCAATTCTTGCTTCGCTAAGATCAAGAGAAAGTTTTTTACCGATTAGCAGAATTTCTTTCTCAATATCTTTTAGGATCATTTCTACTTCAAAATCCGAAATATTTTTTGACTCTTTAATTGCTTTCTCAACTGAGGACAGATCTAAGGAGATTGCCATCATATCTCTAAGTCTTTCAGGCAAGTTGTGGGCTTCATCAACAACAAGTACAATGTCTTCTAGCCCTATTCCAGCTGACTTAAGTATTCCTTCTCTAATATCTTCATGAAATAAGTGTGAGTAATCTCCCACAATTAGATTTGCTCCTTTTATCATTTCAATTGTTAATTCATAAGGGCAGAGTTCAGAATACATGCATTGTTCTTTGATATAAGCGTATGAATTATTGTAAGCATTAATTAGTGCCCTTTTTCTTCTAACTGCATCAGATTTTTGTTTAGGGGTATATCCTTTTGTATTAGTGTAAAATTTGCATAATTTCTCTTTTTTTTTCTTGTTGCACGCTTCATAAAATCCAATATTATATCCTGCGCTTGAGAGTAATGGATCAATACACATTTGTCTTCTTCCAACAAGATCCACAGTTTTAATCGCGATTCCAAACTTTTCGTTCATCAAATTTGCAGTTTCAAGTACGATTTCATGTTGAGAAATTTTTGGAGTTAAGAAAAAAACTTTTTTGTTATTTTCAATTGCGTAACTTAAAGCAGGGGCAAGAGAAGAAACAGTTTTGCCTAATCCGGTTGGGGCATGAGCAAGAAATATTTTTTCAGTAGCAACGCTTTCTGCAACATCTTTAACTAGTTCTGCTTGCTCCGCACGTACTTTTTCATAAGGAAAATAGACTCTCATATGATAGTGAAGTTTGGGTGTATTTTTAATTATTTGTAAAGGACTTTGCCGTAAACTTATTTTATAATCCCAATTTGGCAAAGTTTATTTTTTAGCGTTTTTAGTGTGAATAAATCTTGCTGCTCTAGCCCACTCTTTATTTCCGTTAATCATTTCTTGCATTATTTTGATTTGTCTTTTAGCTTCAGCCTTTTCTTGAGGGGTAGTTGCAGTTTGTGCCATTTTTTCAAAGTACTTTAATCTCTCTTCATACCTTCTAGCATTCAAACTGTGTACTCTTGAAACATACTTAAGATTAGCTCCAGCTCTTAGGACTTCTGGTTTTTTTAAGTATCTAACTTTTTTCATGATTCTTGCTTTTCTAACTGTTTTTTTTATTTTATTAACAAGCCCCATTCTATCACCTACTCGTAAACATAAACCTTGTTTTGTAGTACTCCGCAAACAAGACTCATTTCCCCTTTAGTAAAAAGTACTTTTAAGGTAGCATTAACATCATCAAGAGTTGCAATGTAATATTCTTTTAATTCCGGCTTTGACTTGCAATTGCTTTGCCAAAAATTCATGTCTGCTTCAAGTTGACTAATTGTATAAGTATTAACATCAATTGTTGCGCTGTTGTGATCAACTAAAAATTCTTTAACTTCTTTATTTTTCATTACCATTTCTTTTGGAGACAAAACAACTCCGCACCCAAATAGGAATAGTGTTACTA
>CAZIEL010000170.1:0-2506 GCA_964538165.1 uncultured archaeon
AATTATTCCTTGTCAGTCAATACCAGTGATTCTCTTAATTTGTCAACTAGGACTGATGAAGCTGACACTTACTCTTGGGAATTAAATTCTGTTGCAGGAAAAAGAAAATTCACGCTTGGAGCAGAAACTTTTTATATTGACGGAAAAAGCGAAATAGAAGAACTTTTTGATAGCGTTGAAAGTTTGGAACTAACAATAAACCAGCATGATTCAGAAATGCATATCAATAATCTTAATATTAGCGGAACAACATCTGAAATGGTTTATTTTGATTATGATGAGTATGAAGGAAGTCTTTCTTTGCAAAGGATATTGGATGGTGCTAATTTAAATTTTACTTTTGAAGAAGGAGAAAGTTATCCTACTTATAATTATCTTTATATAGACCCAACTGGATTATTAGATACGATTCTTCACGACATATTTATTTATTGGGATTTAGAATATAATGTAATTGAGATAAATAATAATCCGTCTCTCCTTAATGAATTAATAGACATTTATGATCTTGCTGAAGAATACCCAACAACAGTAAATGTATATAAGCAAGGAACAGATTATGTTTTTAGTTCAAGCGATGGTTATGAATATTTTAATTCAAGCACACTTGAAGAAATCCGTGGAATAATTGATGATGGAATTAAACTTGTAAGCCCGCAGAATATTGTTGATTACTTAAGCCCATATTTTGATTTAAGTGAATATTTAGATTATGTTACATGGGATACTGAAGTAAATGTGTCTTCTTTGGTATTAGAGGATGGTGTATATTATGTTTTAGTGATGCTTACAGATCAATATGGGAATAAAATTGAGAAAGAAGTAAAAGTTACATTAAATATTGAATCAAATGAACAGCAAATTCTTGTCAATGAAACTTTTGTCCCCACAAATGAGGAAATTTTGGAATATATTCAGGAAATAAGTGGTCTTCCTCCAGGAGAAACTTTGACAGTTGTTGTTTATGGAGAATATATTCCCCCTTCTTTTGTAGAACCACCAGTAACACTTATTCAGGAGATAATAAATTACATTGAGTTAAATTTGAGCAGTGCTATAATTGGCAATTATAAAGTTAATTTTAGTGTTCCCAATACAGTGAATAAATCGCTAATAAAAGCATATGTTTACGAAGATGCAGAATGGATAGAATTGCCAACGACATTCGTAAAAGAAGAATCAGGAAAATATTATTTTTATTTTGAAGTTACGCACTTTTCAAAGTTTATGATTGCAGAAAAAAAAGTAGAAGTATCAACCCCTTCTGAAACAACAACGCCACATCGTGCAGTTGGAAACGGATGTGTAACAAATTGGGTATGCACAGAATGGTCAGAGTGTTTAAATGGAGTTCAGAAAAGAACATGCACTAAAGAAAAGATTTATTGCACTGCACTTTTAACAAAACCAGTTGAGTCAAGGTCATGCATCGGATTTGGTAATTTTACCAACCCGTTAAATTTAGGGGGCAATAAACCAACCAAAGGATTTTTCGGAAGAATTACTGGTGCAATAGTTGGTGCAGTTGGTACAGCAGGTTCTATTGTGCTTTTAATTTTGTTTATTGCATTGCTTGTTGTTTTATACTCTGTTGTAAGAGTCTTAAGGATTAAGAATCAAGGGAAAAAAGTCAGGGAAGAAGTTGCGAGGATTAATGAAGAAGAAGCAAAGCAAGCGCAACAAGAATCCTCTCAGGAAAATCAAAATAAAAAAGAAGAGGATTTTGAAATCAGGGAAGTTTCAAGTGCAGATATCTCAAAAAAGGGTTCAGTTTCCAAAAATGCCAAAAAATCAGTAGCAAAAAAGAAGAAAAAGATTTCTAAGAAGAAAAAAATTTCTAAAAATAAAAAATCTTCCAAAAAGCGCCCCGCAAAAAAGAAAAAGACTTCTTCTAAAAAATAAATTTAACGGGGTTTTATGGAATATATAAAAATATCTCCGATAATTTAATCTTAACTAAATCATCGCCTTGTTCAAGTACGCCCGCACCAGGAATCGAACCTGGAAGCCCAAAAAGGGCCGGCCGCTCCGGGGCCGTGCACTACCATTATGCGATACGGGCATATTTTATTGCTAAACTTTAAGGAGAGATTATTGCAGAGAACCTTGGTTCTTTCCATGTGCAATATGTATAATTAATAAAATAGTAACTAAAAGTCTTTTTATGTTTTTCCTAAAAACAATATTAAGTGGGTGAAGATGATGCTAAGCAATTATATTAATCCTATTATAAGAAACCTTAAATACTTCAATATCTCTATATTTTAATGGCTGATGAAAATTGCCAGAAATGCAAAGGCACAGGAATTGTAAAAGAAAAAGACGGAACGATACATGTGTGTTTTGATTGCCTTCAGAAGGGAAGCCTTGACCAGCATTCAAAAAAAGTTCCTGATTCCAGAATTCAAATTTAATTGATCCAAAATTTTTCTTTTAAATGCTATTTTATTTGCTCTCACATTCTTTCAGGTGATTATTAATACGGGGTATAATAATAGAAATACCT